>CAMYQS010000087.1 GCA_947296835.1 uncultured Atopostipes sp. | reverse complement strand
CTATGAGTGGTTCAAAATTTCCAATGAACGGTAATAAAATACCCTTACTGGTAAAAGGGAGTAAGGGTACGGTCATTATTTAGTTAGCGGAATCGTAATCTCAGTCGCAAAAATCCCATCTTCCCACTGACGATTAACAATGCCTTGATACTTTTCAACGGCCTGATTAATACGCTGAATGCCATAACCTTGTCGATTTGGACCCTTCAGCGACAAAAACTGTGGCTGCGGATTCTTCAGCATCGTGTTCGTTACACTAATATATAGATTATCCTGCATCGGCGCTATGTACAATCGAATAAACTGATCCGCTTTATTGCCTCTATATTCTCTTCGAGTGGTCGCTTCAATCGCATTATTTAATAAGTTCCCAAGAATAATGGCTAAATCAATGTTCTCTACCGATAGCTTCTCAGGCGCAATAGCTGTCGCATGCAACTCCACGCCTTGTTCCTGCGCCACCGTTAGCTTTGTATTCACTAACGCATCAATCATCGTATTCCCCGTTCGAATAATCGAATCCACTTGGTTCAACTCGTTATTTAACTGCTGAATATAAACCTGCAGTTCATCCAGTTGATCCGTCTCAATAAAAGCCGACATTCCCTGCAAGTGATTGCGATAATCATGCTTAATCCCACGCAATTGGCGGTACACCGTTTCAACCTCCGTCGCATACTGATCCAATTCTTCCTCCTGTAACTTATAAAACCCAATTTCTTTTTTCTGAAATAAAACCACAGTAAGTAACAGGATGGATAAAATGCCTAACCCAATTAATATGATCATCCACTTAGTCTCCATAAAACACCGACCCTTTATAGTGCGCAATGAACGCAGCTTGAACTTCCTTCGCACGACGGCGAGATAGAGGAATCATTTCACCATTATGTAAGGCAACATCTTTTTTCAGTAAACGAGAGACATATTGTAAATTCACGAGATAGCTTCGATGAGTCGATACAAAACGCTCATCGAGTAGCTTTTCAAACTCGGTTAAACTCATTTTAAGTGGGATAGTTTTATCTTCTAAAACAACCATCGTCTCTCCAACATTTGCTTCTATATAAATTAAATCATCTAGATTTAACCGCGATGGCTTCCCTTCAATATCGACAATAATATAAGCCGGTTCTGCTGGTCGCTCTTCTAAATACCGCGTTAAGACGCGTGTAATTTTAGCCAAGCTAATAGGCTTTAATAGATAATCCAGTGCCTGAACTTCATAGCCTTCAATTGCATATTCAGCATAAGCCGTCGCAAATACAAGCTCCAGATTCAGTGCTTTCTCTCGTACGATGCGAGCCACTTTCATACCGTTTAGCTCTGCCATTTCAATATCTAGAAAAGCTAGATTCCAGGTAGGATGGTCTTCAAGCGCAAACAAAAAAGCTTCGCCGCTCTGATACTGGTGAATACTAACTTCAATGCCTAACGATTCTGCGGCTTGTTTAATAAGCTTCTGCATATAATCCAATTGCAGCTGTTCATCATCCACAAGCACAATTTCGATTGGTTTAGTCATAATCTCCTACCTTTCTTTTGATTAGTATTATTGTATAGGAACTGAATTCGATTTCAAACAAGAATCATATCTATTTAATCCTCTATCTTTTACAAATGTACTTATATTAGGTTTGATATAAGTATATTTGTAAAATTAACTTTAAAAATTTACTCCTCACTATTAATCCTAACTTTTACAGACTGCACAATATAACTACAAATTAACTGATCTACAGATTGTTCCAAGTCTAAAGTAACATCTAAAGCATCATTAGCATAATTTATAAACATTGCTAAATAATCGATATCACTTGCATCGTCCCGGTTTCTCGTATTAAAAAACGGTGCAATTTTGCTAAATAATTTTTGCCCTTCTAAATAGTTTTTTCCAGCATATTCTGGAGTGTATTCATAAAATACCTGCCTAATATCAAGACTAGGTATCTCACCATCTGGAATATTCTCATCTTGATAACTATCCCAATAATTCGACATGGTACTTCTGATTTTTTTTTGAATTACACTACTCACTTCGCTAGTTATGTCAGTACGATAACAAATGTAATTATACAGTCTCTTTAGTCCATATCCATTCCAATACTCTATACCATTTTCTTTCATATAACCCCCTCTCAAGTTATTCGAAACTAACCGAGCTAATCTATCAAAATCTATTGTCTTATCATTTTCATTTATTACTACCTCTTTTATTTCCGGAAGCATCGGAAATTCAGCTTTTGGAGTTAAACTTATTGCATTTTCAATAAAACTTTCAATATATACTAATACAATATTTCTAACGTCTGATGCTCGGAGGAAAATTGAAAGGTCATAAAAATTCTCATGCTTAGTATCATAGTCTACTTCTGTCAAATTTCTTTTCTGCTTCTTTTTCTTATCTTGTTTATCATTCCAAATATCTAATCTATAATCCATTGCTGGGAAATTTGAAAATCTATTAAAAGGGTCATGATCATCTTTATGAATAATCCGACCTAACTGACTATCTTTATATTCCTCTAAGTCTAATGATTTTATCTTACTAATCTGCTCTCCTGAATGGACTATTAATGTACGAATATCAATTAACATCTTTATTTCTTCATTGTGGAAAATCTCTATGCCCCATAATTGCCCAAGATAATTAATTGCATTAAACAGTCTATAAAAATTATTTGCATAATGATCTGCTTTTTCTTCAGGAATACCTGTAGAATTACCGTTACCTAGGAATTTAGAATCTAATTTATCGAAATAATCAATTGCCCCGCGTACAATCCAAGTTGAAGGGGCCAGACTATTAGAGTATGTCGTTACTCCTTCATACTTTTGCACTATTTCTTCAAATAATTCTTTCAATTCTTCAACTGTGCGTGAAATGATTTTATCTGAACTTAATCCTATATTATCCATAATTTTTCACCCTTCTTCTAAAAAATCCTCTTGAAGATTTATAGGTTCTAAGACCCATCTTCAAGAGGAAATTATTGTACTATTTTATTTCATAAGCGAGAATTTCATCTTCCACAAACTCTCCAACTTTTTGTCTTAATGTATGATTAAACAATAGCTTCTTCCGAATACCATTCGGGTTATCTACTTTATAGCTTTCATAATCAGCTGTATTGATTAATTCACTCATTCCAACTTGTTTGCTTTCTTTCTCAGGATCATAATTCGATGCAAAAAATTCAAGCGCTGGTTTATTTAAGTGATATTCAGTAGCAAATTCATTTAATTTATTTCGCTGAACCTCGCTGATTCTTTCACTCATCCAATGTGATGCCTTAATATCTTTGTATTCCTCTGGATTTTCTTGTGATAGTCGAATAAATTCTAAAATAAACTTCGATAGCTCAGGGTTATCTCGACTAAAGTCTTCAATAATTACATTAATTTCTTTCTCTTTTTCTGAGTGATCCATATCAGGTTCATCTATTAATGACTGCTTATAGCTATCAACAAGTGCTAATAAGTATTCATAGTCAATTTGCTCTGTTTTAACCGATTCGATTTCATATTCAATATCGAAAATGGTGAGCGGATCGTCTCCGTTACCTTCTTCAATTGCCTCCTTAATTCTTTCTAAAAGGTTTTCATATGAGCCATTGAATTCTTCTAACTCAGAGTGATTTATCGAGTAGATGTCCTCAAATTCACCCTCTGAATAATCTTCCATATAGTTTGAATAGACTTGTATCGTACTATAAGCTCTATCAAATCGCTGAAAAGCACTCGCTGCTTTTTTCATTTCCTCCAAGTCAGTCATTTCCAACATTTCTTCTGGTGTGGGTGTGACAGACCGGAAGTCCGTTAGAGCCTCTTCAAACTCTTCAAATGATTCTGCCCAAGTCGGGGCTTGAATAGCACTTTCTCCACCATTTGAATAGAGGAAAAATGCTTCTTCTACAGCTTTTTCAAATAATGCTGGCGTTTGAAAAGTTACGATTTGTCCGTATTTTTTATGATTGTCTAGTATACGGTTTGTTCTTGAAAATGCTTGAATTAAATGATGTGGTTTCATTGGTGCACGGTCCATAAACAACGTTGACAACGTCGGGGCATCAAACCCAGTAAGTAGTCGGTCAACGACAATTACTAAGTCCAACTGCTCATTACGATGTTTATACTTTTCTTTTTTTCGGGCTAAACGATTATTTAAATCTTGGTTATATGAGTTAATTGTTTCTAAAGTATAGCTCGTGTTAAACATCTCATTGTAATCATTTAGTGCTGCTTTCATTTCATTCTGGTGTTTTAGAGAATGTTCTTCATTATCTGAAACAGAGTATGAAATAGCTACTTTAGGAAAGTCATTCACATAACTTCTGGTCGTTTTACCAATTTTTACATTTGAATTCTCTCCTGCTTTGACCTCTTTAATTAACTTATAATACTCAATGGCTTTATTAATTGAACTAGTTGTTAGTAAGGCAGAATAAGTTTGTCCTACCTTATTAGATAAGCCCAATTTTTTTTGAGATTTATTAATAATTGAATCAATAACCTGCTCCATATGGTCTTTTTCTTCAAATAAAGACGAGTCAAGTTTTGCTTCTTTTTGAGCTCTAGTTAAGTTGTTTAGATTTATGTCTGGATCTTTTTTACGCAGGTAGTCTTCCATTTTGAATTCATTAATCGTCTCTTTATATTCAACCTGAAAGCCTAATACAGCTTTATCATGGATAGCTTCTTTAACTGTATATTGATGTAGCCCTTCACCATACTGTTCCTCAGTTGTACGTGCTAAATCTCCAAACTCATCTCGGGCATTCTCGGCAAATAATGGTGTTCCCGTAAATCCATACCATTGAGAATTACCAAAAAATTCATTTAATTCTTGTTGCTTCCATGGGGTAACGGCTCTATGTGCCTCGTCCACAACAAATCCTAAATTCGTTTCTCTCACTCGGTTCAGTTTCTTATTATCTGGATACTGTTTGTAGCGTTTCATAATATGATTTAATTTTTGAATTGTAGTCACAATTACTGTTTTTTCTTTTGATGATAACTTATCCACTAAGTCATTCACATCTTCAGTTTCATCAATCTGTACAGAATCATTTTCAGAATAAGATAAAAACGAACTTGTAGTCTGTTGATCCAAAGAACGGCGGTCTACAATAAAAATAGTCTTCTCAATCTTTTTATTTTCTAATAGATTATGTGCAACTTTATAGGAAGTCAGTGTTTTACCTGATCCAGTTGTATGCCAAACGTAACCTGACTCATAATTTTGATTTGCTACTTTTACCGCTTCTATCGCATGTATTTGATAAGGTCTCAGTAAAATAATCGATTTTTTCTCATGATCCAATACGGAATAACGAGCGACCATATTATGCGCTGCCGGAATTGTTAGTACCTCTTCCGCAAACTCTAAATAATTACGTACAGGTTTATTCTTTTTATCCACCCATCCCGTTAAGAAAGTTGGATTCAATTTGTCCTCTTCTGCTGCAGCAATATATTTGGTGTCGATTCCATTTGTAACGACAAACATTTGAACGTTTGAATAGATTCCTCTAAACTTTCCATTAGTTATATATCTTTTAATCTGTCTAAATGCTGCGTTAAATGAATCATTGTGATTCTTTAACTCAATATGTATCATCGGTAGACCATTAATAAGTAGCGTTACATCAAAACGAGCATCTTGATCCTGGATATTTGTTTTCTTAGCTTCGAATTGATTGATAATTTCATAAACAGAATCTCCACCCGCTACTTCTCGTGCACTGATTATTTTTAATTCTGCTCGTCCTAAACTGGCATCATCTCTATCGAATATGACCTTAGCCACACCGTTCTCGCCACGTAAGAATTTTGATGAGTCGAAGAATGTAGCAGAGGTAACTTCGAATTTTATACGCTCTTTTTCTAGATGTGTTAATGGGTTCTCTAATAATATCGCCTTATTCGTATGTTTGAGATGCTCAAAAAAGTTGTCCCACAATTGATCTTCCGTTTTTAGATCCGGTCGATAATTCCAATGTGACCCCTCAACTGTTAAAACTCTTATAAGTTCATTTTCCATTTCTTGCTCTCGAGTAAAAGTAGTATGCATCAAAACTCACCTTCTTTATGAATTAGTTTGATTCTTATTGAATATATATATCAGTTCTTCTCTGTACTATTTTGTATATTAACTTAATTATATCAAAGAAACCTTGAAATGAAAGTAAACTTAAGCAAGATTTTTACTCGAGTGCAGCATCTGCATAAATTAGCTGTAGAAAGTTAACAGATAAGCACTCTAAGATACCTTTTTGGATACAGCATCAACTTTCAGATTTAGCTACACATTTTGACTATGGTTTAAATGCTGCGGCTAAGAAGTTTGATGGTAAAAATAAGTACTTACGTATCACAGATATTGATGAT
>CAMYQS010000086.1 GCA_947296835.1 uncultured Atopostipes sp. | reverse complement strand
CTTGAGGATCCGCCTCCTAAACGACTTCCGCCACCTCGGCTACCACCGAAGGAACTTCCGCCGCCGCGTCCACCGCCAAAACTGCGACCACCACCGCCGCCACTAAAGCCTCCGCCGCCTCCACGACCGCCACCTCTAGCCATATAATCACTCCTTTTTAAATAAATCTGTATGTGTATCTTACCATAAGTGATGTATATTTCTGAGTATTATGGCATGACAAGTAAAAAAATCATACGAAAGTCTGAGAGTGAAATGAGTACAGGATAAGGTTTGGGTCTTCATTTCATGAAAACGATTTTAAAAATAAAGATAAAACGCTTGCAAGTTTTTATTGTTACCTGTATAGTAACGTTGCATTCAACTTGTATGTACAAGTACACAAAAACCATACAAGGAACAAAATGAGGAGGATGTAAAATGGCTAATTTTACAGAAGATGCTAAAAAGCTTCTGGATGGCGTTGGTGGAAAAGATAATATTAGTGCAGTTACACATTGTGTAACGCGTATGCGCTTTGTTTTAAACGACCCGTCAGATGCAGATGTGAAGGCGATTGAGGATATTCCGTCGGTAAAAGGAACGTTTACTCAGTCTGGACAGTTTCAAGTAATTATTGGGAATCAAGTAGGCGATTTCTACAATGAGTTCTCGAAAATCTCTGGTGTTGAAGGTGTATCGAAGGATCAAGCGAAACAAGCTGCTAAGTCGAACCAAAACTGGTTCCAACGTGGTGCTTCAGTCATGGCAGAAATTTTTAGTCCGTTAATTCCCGCAATTGTTGTTGGTGGTCTTATTTTAGGATTCCGTAATATTTTAGAAGGTATTCAAATTGAAGCCTTAGGGCAAGCAATTGTTGACGGTGTACCCGCAGTGACGAACTCTGGAGAGCCAATTTATAATACAATTGTACAAGTTAACCAATTCTGGTCCGGAGTGAACCATTTCTTATGGCTGATTGCCGAGGCAATTTTCCACTTCTTACCAGTCGGTATTACATGGTCGGTTACTCGTAAATTAGGAACGACTCAAATTTTAGGTATTGTATTAGGTCTGACGTTAGTATCACCGCAATTATTAAATGCGTATGGAGTGGCAGAGACAGCCGCCGCCGGGGAGATTCCGTTCTGGGACTTTGGTTTCTTTACAATTGATATGATTGGATATCAAGCCCAAGTTATTCCGGCAATCTTAGCCGCATTAGTGTTAGCTTATCTAGAGAAAGGCTTACGTAAAGTTATTCCGGAAGCTATCTCCATGATTTTTGTGCCGTTATTTGCCTTAGTACCAACGGTATTAATTGCACACACAGTTTTAGGTCCAATTGGTTGGACAGTTGGTGCATGGATTTCAGATGTAGTTATGGCAGGATTAACAAGTAGCTTTAACTGGTTATTCGGTGCGATATTTGGAGCACTTTATTCGCCACTTGTTATTACTGGGTTACATCATATGACAAACGCGATTGACTTACAGTTAATTGCTGACTATGAAGGTACAATTTTATGGCCAATGATTGCTCTATCAAACATCGCTCAAGGTTCAGCTGTTCTATCAATCTGGTGGATGCACCGTGGAAACAAGAAGGAAGAACAAGTTTCATTCCCTTCAATGATTTCAGCTTATTTAGGTGTTACAGAGCCAGCAATGTTTGGTATTAACGTGAAATACATTTACCCATTC
Organism: uncultured Atopostipes sp.; assembly: GCA_947296835.1. Taxonomy (GTDB): domain Bacteria; phylum Bacillota; class Bacilli; order Lactobacillales; family Carnobacteriaceae_A; genus Atopostipes. The sequence goes on along the minus strand of CAMYQS010000086.1, from coordinate 4,719 downwards.
ATCGCAGGTATGATCGGTTCAGGTCTTGCGGGATTAGTTTCAGTCGCAACAGGTGTTACGGCGAACTCAATCGGTGTAGGTGGATTACCAGGATTCTTAAGTATTCAAACGCAATACTGGATTCCATTCTTTATTTCAATGGCCATCGCAATTGTGGTACCATTTGTCTTAACGATGATTTTTGAAAAACAAGGTATTTTCGTACAAGAGAATACAGACGCAATTGACGCTGACATTCCAATGTTAGGCGACAACTAAGCGATTAGTAAGTGAAATAATGGTGGCTGGATGGAAACATCTGGCCATTTTTTAGGTATCAATACAAAACTGTAGAGAGAAAAATATGAGTATAGAGGAGAATGAAGGTTGAATTTTAAAGATAAAGTTATTTATCAAGCATACACAAAGTCTTTTAACGACACAGACGGAAACGGACTTGGCGATATAAAAGGTGTTACGGAGAAGTTACCTTATCTTGAAAAGTTAGGTATCGACATGGTTTGGCTAAACCCATTCTATCCATCACCCCAAAACGATAACGGCTATGATATCGCAGATTATACAGCGGTTGACCCGATGTATGGGACGATGGAAGATGTGGAGGAAATGATTGCTGAAGGTGAGAAACGTGGGATTCAATTCATGTTTGACCTGGTATTAAATCATACATCCACTGAACACGAGTGGTTCCAAAAAGCATTGGCGGGCGACAAAAAATACCAAGACTACTACATTATACGTGATCCAGTTGAGGGACAAGATTTCCCAACAAACTGGGAGTCGAAATTTGGTGGACCGTCTTGGGAACAATTCGGTGATACAGGTAAATTTTACTTAAGTTTATTTGACCCGACACAAGCAGATTTAGATTGGCGTAACCCAGAAGTTCGCGAAGAAGCAGCTAAAATTGTCCAGTTCTGGATTGATAAAGGCGTGAAAGGCTTCCGCTTTGACGTGATTAACTTAATTGGTAAAGACGAAGAGTTAGTGAACGCGACGGGCGATATTGATCAAGAGAAATCCTTATACACGGACCGTCCAATTGTGCACGACTACTTGCGAGAGCTGAACCAGAAGACTTTTGGGAACCATCCAGAAGTGATTACGGTCGGTGAAATGAGTTCCACATCCATTGAGAGCTCAATTGGCTACACACATCCGGATAATGATGAGTTGACAATGGTCTTTAGTTTCCATCATTTAAAAGTGGATTATCCAAACAAAGAAAAATGGTCAAAAGCGCCATTCGATTTCCTTGAATTAAAAGAAATTATGCATGACTGGCAAATTGGATTAGGCGAAAATGGTGGCTGGAACGCGCTGTTTTGGAATAACCATGACCAGCCGCGTACAGTAAGCCGTTTTGGTGACGATGAGAAATATCGTGAAAAATCAGCGACTGGGCAGGGGCATATTTTACACTTTATGCAAGGAACGCCTTACGTTTATATGGGTGAAGAAATTGGGATGACGAACCCGCATTTTACAGAGCTGGATCAATATCGTGATATCGAAAGTCACAACGCGTATAAAGAATTAATCGCAAAAGGGAAGACACCAGAAGAAAGTCTAGAAATTTTAGCGGAAAAATCTCGCGATAATGGCCGTACACCAATGCAATGGAGCGCAGAAGAGAATGGTGGTTTCACGAGTGGAACACCATGGCTACAACTCGCAGATAACTACAAAGAAATTAACGTTGAAAAAGAATTAGAGTCGGGTGAAATATTCCCTTACTACCAAAAACTAATTCAATTACGAAAAGAGCACGCGATTATGCGTGACGGTTCGTACGCGTCAATGTTCCTAGACCACGAACAAGTCTGGGCATACCGTCGCCAATTAGATGGAGAAGAATGGATTACATTCGCCAACTTCTATGACACACCAGTATCAATCGACATTTCAAGCGAAGTAGACGGCGATAAATGGAACTACCTACTAGGAAACTACGGCGAAAAAGCATTCAGCCAAGTACTAGAGTTAGCACCATACGAGGCAGTCACTTTTACAAATAAATAAACGAAGAAATAAAAACACTGAATCTGCCAGCGCGGATTCAGTGTTTTTTGTCGTATGAAGCTTGAAAGGACGAAATTTTCCTGCACCACAGAGATTTGCAGATTATGTTAACCCACCGTAGTCATACTCCATTTATAAACAAGTTTCAGCATTCCATCGTAGTCATCATCGAAACTTGACTACGCTGGAACGTTCCACCGTAGTCATACTCCGTTTATAAACAATTTTTGGCATTCTATCGTAGTCATCATCGAATCTTGACTACGCTAGCTAGACCAAGCTGCCACATAAAGTAAATAAGCGGCAACTAGACTGCTATAAACGGATATTCTGCACCAACCAAGACCTCAAATACACTTTGGTCCATTTCGCGCGGCGAAATGTTCATCAATCCAAATGAAAAAGGAGCTGGCTACAGCTCCTTTTACGGCTTAATCTTTATACTTTGTTTTTCTTTTTATTACGATTGCGCAAGATATAGAAAATAACTAATCCAATGGTACCTAGAATCAAGATATACGGTATCAAGTAGATAAACGTAATGACTAGGTTTTGTCCCACGGCGATGAAGCGGTAGAATGAATCGACAATTGCGTTCGTGATGCGATCCCAGAAGCCACGGGTATCTCGTGTGTTCGCGCGATCGGTCTCTTGGATTTCTAAATGTAACGTAGAATAAGCAATCTGTTCATCATAAGATTGATTTTCATTTTCAAAGATTTCCCTCTCCGTGACTAGCTCAGACAGGCGTGTTCGAATTTGTAATAGTTCTTCTAAACTACCTTGTTCTTTGAGCATTTCACGAAGAACGGTCTCTTCATCTTTTAAAATCCCAATACGCGTTTCATTATCGCGATACTGCTTCGTCACGTCAGTTCGCTGAAAATCCTGTTGTTGGATGACCAAATCATCATAAGCGTTCAGCGTTTCGATAAAAGCATTCAAACTGTCTTGCGGCACGCGCACGGTCATTGAGATGCGCTCTCCCAAAAATCCATAGGAAGATGACGACTGCCAGCGACTCGAATATTCAACTTGCGCTTCGAAGGCTTCAATTTCTTGGTTCACATAATCGAGTGTATCCTCAAAACGCATCGCTTCGTAGCTCATGGAGGCTGTTTCGATAATTTTCTCGCCAAGTTCTAAGCCTGCATCATCACTAGCTTCGTCGAAATCTGACGTAGCCATGTCATTCATTTGAGCCGTTTCTTCTGAACCCATATTGTATCCCGCGGAATCATCAGAGGAATTATACGCCCCGCAAGCGGCCAGTGCGAGTGAAAGCAAGGTGAGTAGAGCGACACAGCTCAAACTATTTTTCTTATTCATAACCGTCACATCCTTAGTCTTCTAATAATTTAAATATACAGCAAACGGAAACGCTGTCAATATATTTGAAATAAAAAAGCTAGCCATCTCTTGGTGAAATGGGCTGACTTCTGTGATTAAAATCGATGTTCTTCTAGACTATGTTGTCTTCTTGAAAAGTCAACAAAACGGAAGCGATCCACGCGGTGACGCGATTCAGAATATTGGAAATAACGAGCATCTTCCAAGTAAACATGACTGCTGATCACAACTAAGTGGTTATCTTCGTCACGCAAATCTAAGTGTTCGCGGTCTTTATCTGAAACACTTTCAACCAGAATTTCTTTGTTGGCGAATGAAATGGGTAATTTCAATTCTGTTTCTAAGTAATCATAAAGCGACTGTTCCAAACGAGCATCTGGAATATCGCCTGTAATATCCGGATTCACGTAATCATAATCAAAAATTACACGTTGGTCATCTATTTTACGCACGCGTTCAATCGCGATTACTTCCGTTCCAATTGGTAGATTTAATTTTTTATGTAATACGTCATCCACTTTGATGCGTTCGTTCTTAAGTAAAATCGTCTCTGCCTGCATACCTTGTGTGTCCGAAAGTTCCTTAAAAGACGTTAAGCCTGAAATGGGGAAACTAAATAAAGTCGGATTCAATACGATTGAGCCCAGGCCTTGCTTCTTTTGGATTAGCCCATCCTGACTTAAGTAGTCTAATGATTTGCGAATCGTTTCGCGGGACACGGTATATTCTTTAGAGAGGGCATTTTCACTCGGCAGTAAGTCGCCTTCTTTATAGCTTCCTTGCATAATTTTACGCTTCAATTGTAAGTAGATATCGTAATATTTATTGGTCGTCATTATGATTCCTCCCCAATGAAAAATCGTTATGTAAAAGTCGCCCACTCTAATCGCAAGGATCAAAGTGAACGACATAATATGAAAAATCTATTCTTATCTTTCTAAACCAAATACAAATGAGTCGCGTGGTTGTAACGTAATTTCTGCGTCACTATATCGTTCGATACCATCCACTGTTGCTTCTTGATGGTTCGCAAGAATTGTCCATGTTTGCGTATTGTTGTTTTCGTCTTTTGGTAATTCAACCGATACTGGATAATTTCCAGCATTTACTGCAACAACCATGTTCTTCCATTTTGAAACCCCATCGTACATATTTGGAATGGTGTAGAACAGCACGTTTTCAGGTAAATGTCTGAAATACATCATATCTGCTGTACGAGTTGTAGCATCGCGAAGTGGTGCGTATTCTTTACGTATCGCTATTATCCCGCGGTAGTAGTTAATTAAGTCTTGGTTTTCTTCTGCACGAGCCCAATCGATTTTGTTTAAATCAATTGGTGAGTTGTAC
>CAMYQS010000085.1 GCA_947296835.1 uncultured Atopostipes sp. | reverse complement strand
CCGTAAAATCCTTCTAAAAGACTTAGCGGATGAGGTTGGAATTACAAACGTTAATCTATCGAAATTAAAAAACGGTAAGGTAGTCGCTATTCGTTTTGAAACCTTGAATGAAATATGTAGGGTTTTAAATTGTCAGCCAGGAGACATATTGGAATACGAAGAAGATTAACCTACACTAGGAGGAGTTCAATATGATGCATTTTCTCAATTTTTCATTATTTTTCGGTCTATTCATTTATGCTTTAGTTATTTTGGCGGTTGTTTTAGGACTAGTTTATTTATATCGAATTAGTAAATCATTACAAGAAATAGCAAATAAAATGGATAACGAAGACGAGTTTTAATTTGTCTAATAAATAAAATTAAAGAGATAAAAGTATGAGATGATTCTTTTCAGTCTCATACTTTTTTGAATGGTTCAAAATGATGTGATACACTAATATTATCTTTTACTGTGAAATCAAGGTTTAACGCCATGCAACAAGATGTAGCGCGGTATAATGCAACAAAATATGTCTAGTCTTCAAGTTGTTGCTAGGCATTTATAAGTGAGTAATCTAGAATATGATTAAGAGGTGAAACGAATGGATATCGGAAAGAAGTTAAAAGAAAAAAGAGAAGAAAGAAACTTAACCCAAAAAGAACTATCTGAAATTTTGCACGTTTCTAGGCAGACGATTTCCAGCTGGGAAGTTGGAAGAACGTATCCTGACCTAGATGTGCTGGTCGCTATTAGTGAATTGTATGACACCCCCTTAGACGACTTATTAAAGGAGGACTCACAAATGGTAAAGGACATTACAGAAAAAGTGAAAAAGAGTGAACGTAGAAGAGCTATCAATATTGTCTTGTCTGGTTTGTTAGTTGTAATACTAGCTTTAAGTTTAATGGGTTTGTGGGAGAATTACCAAAATAACCAAGAAAATACGTATGGACTTAAGCCGAGTGATCTAATTGAATCCACGTGGGAGATGAATTTTACATCTGCTGAAAAACTTTCTCAATCGAAATTATCTTTCGATTCGAACAGTGTCATGATTTGGAATCAATATACCCGATTAATTAAACCTTATGTAGATGCGCAAGAGCTTGAAGAGTTAAAGACAGAACAAGCTAAAGTTGGATTAGCGGATGGCGCTATTGAATACGATGACTTAACGGTGGAAGTACAGGATGAGATGTACATAGTATCGGCACATGGTTACCGACAAAATTTTGAACGAGTAACGGAGACGATGATACGAGATTCAAACGGGACTGAATACCATAAAATATTAGATATGCCGTCGCATGAAACACTTCGTAAACAAATGGAAGGTATTAATTAAAATAAGGCAGCAAATCCGCTTAAGGGTATGCTGCCTTTTCAGCTGTTATTAGACAAAATAAATAGATAATAAGATATTCTATGAAATTCGAATTCGATAATGTATATTTAATACAATGAATCACATGATATATATGTAAGGATGATAAGTTTGAGTAAGAAAAAGAAGAATAGAAAGAAAAAAGAGACAAACGAAGTTGAAGTGATGACTGAGGAAGAACTCTATGGTTTTGATTTTATCGCTGGTTTTACCTCTGGTGGCGCTCCTTATGGCATAACGTCAGAAGAAGCCAAGGAAATGGAATTAGAGGAAGAACAGATGGATAAGGACAGAGATTATCCATTTTAAAAGTTAAGAGAAGAGGCTGTATGTATGCTGACGTATGAAATTAATGACGATTTACACTTAAGAATGTTTGCTTTAGATGATGCGGAAGAGTTCTACAATTTAACGATTGAATCCAAACCGTTTTTAAAAGAGTGGTTGGGTTGGTTGGATAATATTCATTCGATAGAAGATACAGCTAAAAATCTTCAATCACGTTTTAGTGAATCATCTGAGAATAATGGCTATCCAATGTCATTCGCAATTATTTATAAAGGGAAAATTGCAGGCACAATTGGTTATAACATGCTTGATAAGCGAAATAGAGTGGGCACCATTGGCTATTGGATTGGTGAGACGTATGAAGGTCAAGGTATTATGTCTAAATCTTTTAGAGCCATTATCGACTATGGGTTTAACACACTAAACTTAAATCGAATAGAAGTCCGTGCAGCGACTAACAACATTAAAAGTAGAGCACTACCTGAACGATTTTTATTTCAGCATGAGGGTACGATTCGTGACGCAGAATGGTTGTATGATCATTATGTTGACCATGCGGTATACGGTCTGTTGAAAGATGAATGGAAAAATAAAAAAATTTACCTGAGAGAGTAAAGAGTGATAATAAGGAGTGAAAAAATGAAGGCACTATTAGTCATTGATGCTCAAAATGTGATAATAAATTCTAAAGATTTTGAGAATGAGCTGAATAATATGGAAGTTATTATAAAGGACTTTAAGGCAAAAGGATATCCCATACTATTTGTTCGTAATATATCTGATGAAGCAACAAGCCCGTTTTATAAAGACAGTCAATCATCTGAATTACATCCATATTTAAAAGAATATGCGGAGATAGTCATAGAAAAGGAAACACCAAGTTCATTCTTTAAGACAGAACTAGAAGAGAAGTTAAAAAAACAAGGTATCGATCATGTTTTTGTTACAGGGTTTAATACAGAGTTTTGTTGTCAATTTACTGCGATTGCTGCTTATGACAGAGGTTATCAAGTAACTTTCATTGAAGATGCAACAGGAACTGTTAATGATGAAGAAATATACGAAATGCAAGGTTTAGATGTCAGAGATTTTGTAGGTACAGTATTGCACTGGTCTAACGTTATAGAAGTTTTAGACATGGTAGAATATGAAGAAGAATATGGTAATCTGTAGTTACAGCACAAGTTTTATATGAGATTTAAATAATTACCCCTTAAAGGCAACTGTCATTCAGTTGCTTTTTTCATATTCCAATCCATCAATGGTATAATGGAAAAAATACAGATGACGAAGAGGTGACTGGCGATCATTCATTTAAATACGCAAGAAGCACAAGAGAAGATGATTTTACTTGTTGATGATGAAGAGGACATTCTAGATGTGCTTGAAACCATTTTGACGAAGGAAGGCTTTCAGAATATCCATAGAGCCGCTACAGGTTTAGAGGCCGTACAAAAAGCGAAGCAATTGAATCCCGATGTGATTTTATTGGATATTATGTTGCCAGATATTGATGGTTATGAAGTTTGTCGACAAATCCGATTATTTACTTACGCACCAATATTATTTTTATCTGCGAAAGCAGATGATGTGGATAAGTTGCTAGGGCTAGGTATGGGTGGCGATGATTATATTACGAAACCATTTAGTCCTAAAGAAGTTGCTTTTCGAATTAAAGCGCAGTTCAGAAGGATGGACTACACCAAACAGCTGAATTCGACAAAAGTGCAATCCCTTATTTCATTTGGCGATATTGAAATTGATCAAACCCAAGGCGAAGTAACGAAGGCTGGTGAAATGGTTTCGTTGACCGCATTAGAATATCAATTATTATTATTCTTTGTGGATCATCCAAATCAAATTTTAAGCAAAGAAACCCTAACTGAGAAAGTATGGGGTAACAGTTTTGATGGGAATGACAATGCACTAATGGTCCATATTCATCATTTAAGACAGAAGATTGAAATGACACCTTCTAAACCGACACATATTTTAACGCAACGGGGATTAGGTTATAAATTCAACCCGGAGAATAAGGTATAAGAATCGATACTTAAGATAAAGTTAAGATTTGCGAAAGGCTGGCTTAATGTTGGGCCTATATACTGTTCTTAAGGGGGAATGACCATGCGAATTAAATTAACGTTGCGCTATATTGTGATGGTATTAGTTTCAACCATTTTATTAATGGGGTCGGCATTTTTTGTTTTGACGTATATGGAAGAAGCTCATGAGACTTCATTAGAGACACCACATTCGTTTACATATCGTTTAGCGGATGAAATCCAATGGAATGAGAATGAAGAAGCCGTTCTATCTGAAGAGGGACTCGAATGGTTAGTGGCAGAAGAAGCGTGGCTTCAGATTTTAGATAAGGAAGGCTACGTTGTTGGGTCCTACAATACCACACATAATTTAGCCGAGCATTATTCACCATTTCAGATTGAACTTATCGGTGCATCAAAAAGTTTTCGTGCAGACTATATTTATAATCTGGGTATAACATCAGATGGTATTGATTACATCGTGGCCGTTCATTCACCTGATTGGTTTGAAATATCATTTGAAATCGATAAAGGTATGCTCCAGCAGTTTGGTCAGATTATGTTAGTTGTGACTGGTCTTGTTTTACTCGTTATGGGCTTTATCTTTTCAAGACGAATTGCTAAGCCTGTGACGAAAATTGTTGGTGGAGTAGAAGGGTTGGCAGTTGGGGATTATGAACCGAAATATATCGAAAAAGGTTTGTATAAACCCGTATTTACTCAATTAAATCAATTAGCCAGCCGTCTACAGTCGAGTGAAATGGAACGTCAAAAGACAAAAGAGCTAAGAGATAAATGGATTTCAAATATTTCACATGATTTAAAAACACCTTTATCGACAATTAAAGGGTATTCGGGAATATTAGCGGATGAAGATTATGCGGTAACACCTGATGAAATCAATCGGTATTCAAATCGTATTTATGAACAATCGCTTTATATGGAAGAAATGATTGAAGAACTTCGGTTGAATGAGCAGTTAATGCAAGAGGGAATTAAATTAGATATGGAGCCAGTAAATATCGTATCATTTGTTCGAGAGATTATTGTTGGGATCTTGAATCATCCTGAATACATCAATCGAACGATTGAGTTTAATACAGAAGAGGACACGTTGGTTATTTCATTAAGTGAGGACTTAATGCGTCGAGGAATTGAGAATTTAATTTATAATGCATTGTTGCATAACGACGCAGACACAGTGGTAACGGTAAATATCACAAGAGATGATGATGGTGTTTCAATAGAGATTATAGATAATGGTCGAGGCATGAATGAGGACGAGTTGAATCAGTTGTTCAATCGTTATTACCGAGGATCAAATACGAAGAGTTATAGAGGTACTGGGTTAGGTATGTCGATTGCGAAAGAAGTAATCGAAGCACATGAAGGTAATATTCACGTGGAGAGCGAATTAACTAAAGGGACAAAAATTAGTATAGCGTTATAACTTGAAAATAGGTAAACAAAAAAGACCACTCTATTATTATGAGTGGTCTTTTTATTCTTCCTTAGTAATTACGATGAATGTTGGCTTCATTTAGTTTATTTAATCCTCCTAGGATTCTTTATGTTAAATGTTAGACTTGCTCCATATATAATACGTTATTGTTACGTGTGAATCCCATCCAGAAACTAGCTGGTGCGTTAAACACTCGTTCTAATCCTGATGCGATGAACTCTGTAACGTCTAATTGTTCGTCGATCAATTTCTCTGTTTGTTCAATTGGTAAATTTAAGCGTACGCTTAATTCTACAGTCGGCATTTCATTTAAATATAATTGGTCTTTAATGATTTCACCTAATGAACGGTTAAATCCTTCTCTTGTCATATTCTCTCCCTCCTTTTATTTTGAAGATATTATGTGCTGTTTTAAGCACGTTCTATAATATACCATGCATAAGAATCAATGTCAACACGCTCTGTACTCATTTCACAAAAAGTTTTCGATTTAGTTACTGCAGTTTAACTTAATATTTGCTATAATCAACTAGAGAAAACGAAAGGTGATTATAAATTATGAATAATAATGATCGATTAACTCGATTGCGTTATGCGCTGGATCTTAGTGATGGGGACATGGTGGAGATTTTTGCATTAGGTGGCTATACAATTACTAAAAAGGAAGTAGATGCTCTATTAAAGAAGACTTCAGACAATAGTGATGATGTAGAAGCAGAGAACGAATACTTGGTACCTTGTACAGATGAAATGCTTGAGCGCTTTTTAAATGGCTTTATCACATACAAACGTGGACCAAAAGATGGCCCGGAGCCTGCGTTAGAACTGAACCATAAAAATGCGAATAACTTATTTTTAAAGAAAGTTAAAATTGCATTGACATTAACTTCAGATGATATCCTCGAATTACTGGATGATGAAGGTGTTGTGCTTTCGAAAGGTGAGTTAAGTGCTGTATTAAGAAAAGAAGGGCATCGTAACTACCAACCGTGTGGAGACCGATATATTCGTAACTTCTTACGAGGCTTAACTGCTAAATATCGTGAAGACTAATTAGTCATAGACAGAGAATGATGTGGATGAAACTGCATATTCTCTGTCTTTTTCATTTTCACCTTGACCTTACAGAGGGAACTGATAGAATTGAATTCTATGAATTTTATTATATAGGTAGTAGGAGAGAATGTATTGGAAAATAAAAATATTGTTACATATAGTGAATTAACGGCGAATCCAGCACCACTTGGTTTAATGGGTTTTGGAATGACGACCGTATTGTTAAACATTCATAA
>CAMYQS010000084.1 GCA_947296835.1 uncultured Atopostipes sp. | reverse complement strand
CTCTTACGGCACTTGTGACAGGGGCATTTGCTTACTTCATTTTAGGTTTTAGTTTATTAGAAGGTATGTTGGTTGGATCAGTAGTTGCTTCTACGGATTACGCAAGTGTATCCAATATACTACGTTCAAAAAATTTAAACTTAAAATATAATACAGCTTCGCTACTTGAGCTTGAGAGTGGTTCTAACGACCCGGCTGCTTATACAATGACAATGGTATTTTTATCACTTATTATTGGAACAGATGTATCGATTCCAGTCTTAATCATATCCCAGATTGCTTTAGGAATTGGTGTAGGAGCCTTCTTTGCATTAATCATAGGTAAACTCCTTAGGTACTTAACATTGGAAGCTGACGGCTTGTATGCAGTCTTCATGGCCGCTGCTATGTTGATTACTTTTGGTGCGGCTGACTTTCTAGGTGGGAATGGGTTCCTAGCTCTCTATATTTTAGGGATTTACTTAGGAAATAAAGAGTTTAAAGGGAAAAGAGAGATTATCTTTTTCTATGATGGATTCTCAGAAATTATGCAAATTGGCCTATTTTTCATTTTAGGTTTATTATCTAATTTCACGGATTTCATCACTAACTTCCCGATCGCTATCGCAATTATGGTATTTATCACCTTAATTGCACGTCCACTATCTGTGTATGGATTGATGTTTCCGTTTAAACTAAAAACAAATCATTTGAACTTGATTTCACTCGCAGGTATTCGTGGGGCTGCAGCTATCGTTTTTGCAATTATGGCAGTGAACAGTAGTGCTGATATTTCAGTCGATATTTATCATATTGTATTTGGTATTTGTGTGTTATCCGCATTAATTCAAGGTTCACTTATGCCATATGCTTCAAAACGTTGGAACATGTTAGATACTAGTGATACGGTATTAAAAACATTTAACTATTACCAAACTAAAGCTGAAATAGGATTTTTAGAAACTGTCATCCACTCAAACAGTACGTTAGTCGGTATGCAAGTTAAGGATTTAAACCTTACGCTTGACTTTATTGTTGCTAAAATAGAACGTGATGGTGAAACAATCGTACCAAGAGGACATATTGTATTAAAAGAGAATGATAAGATTATTCTTGGTGGAGAAGAGCACTTTGATCATAGTGGCCAGAATTTGATTGAATCGGTCATCCCATCAGGACATAAGTGGGAAAATAAGCAGATTAAAGATTTAAATCTGCCTTCTAATCGTCTGATTATCATGATTCAAAGAGATAAGAATAACATTATCGTTCCTGTAGGAGAGACAACAATCCTAGAAGATGATACTGTTGTTATGATTGAAGTAAAACATTCATTAGAATTCCCAATAGAGGAAGAGGATGCTTAGTTTTACTAAAAATAAAGACTTATAGAAGACAGACTAATTATACAATTATGTCTGTCTTTTAGTTTATTTATCAGTAAAATCTGCCTTAATTTTAAAAAATGAAGCATATAATGGAGATTTGTTTTAGCTTGTGGGAAAATATGTTATCGTAATTAGGTATGTATTAATTATAAAAAGATAGTTGGAGATAAAATATGAAAAATAATATAAATTTAATAAAGATTACGTTGCCTTATTTCAAGAAATACTGGCGCATCCTTCTCATTGACTTAATCGCCGCGTCATTAACAACAGTTGCCGGTTTTATTTTGCCAATCACGCTTAGTGAATTAACGAACCTTGGAATGGCTGGCACGTTAACCGTTAGAATCGTTGCGACTTTGAGTATTACATACGGAATTTTAAAAATCATTGAAATTATCGCAAGATACTATATGACAAATATCGGTCATCGAATGGGTGCCATGATTGAAACTGATATGAGAAGTGATTTATATGATCACTTAATGGACTTACCCACTAGTTACTATAACGACACAAAAGTCGGACAGATTATGACTCGTGTAACCAGTGACTTATCGGATATCACGGAATTTGCTCACCATGCACCTGAAGAGATTTTCATTGTATCGATTCAAATGGTCGTATCTCTGATTGTATTAGGAAGTATTAATGCCTGGTTGACACTATTTATCTTCTTACTACTACCATTGATGTTCATTTTTTCTAGAAAAAATCGTACAACCATGAAAGAAGAACAGATGAATCAACGTAGACAAATTGGCAATCTGAACGCTGGCATTGAAGATAGTTTGTCTGGTATTCGAGTTGTTAAAAGTTTTGCGAACGAGCCTATTGAAATCGATAAGTTCGAAGGTGGGAACCAAAATTTCCTCAACATCAAAACTGATTTTTATAGTGCCATGGCGTCATTTACATCAACAACTTCATTATTCGAAGGTCTGATGTACATTGTTGTTCTAGTATTTGGTGGCTTGGGGATTATCAATAACCAATTTGATCCAGCAAACTTAATTGTATTCATTATGTATATCAATATGTTAGTCACAAGCTTACGCCGACTTATTCAGTTCATTGAGCAATTCCAAAAAGGGATTACTGGAATTGAACGATTCGACGAAGTGATGAGCGTTAAATCAGATATGGTTGAGAAAGATAATGCTATCACTCTTACAGATGTTAAGGGGTCAATTAAATTTGATCATGTTAACTTTAGTTATACACCAGATTCTGCTCTCATTTTAGATGATATTTCTTTTGAAGTGAAACCTGGAGAAAAAGTTGCTTTTATCGGTCCAAGTGGTGCTGGTAAATCAACGATTATTAACTTGATTCCTCGTTTTTATGATGTGACAGATGGTTCAATTTCAATCGAAGGACATGATGTTCGTGATCTAACCTTCCATTCAATCCGTGATAACATTGGAATTGTTCAACAGGATGTTTATCTATTCGCAGGTACAATTGCTGAAAATATTCGCTATGGTAAAATGAATGCAAGCGATAAAGAAATACGCTATGCCGCTGAACTGGCTGGTGCGACTGAGTTTATCGATGCTTTACCTGAAGGATTCGATACAGATATCGGTTCTCGCGGGGTCCGTCTATCAGGTGGGCAGAAACAACGAATCTCAATTGCACGTGTATTCCTAAAGAATCCACAAATCTTAATTCTAGATGAAGCGACTTCTGCATTAGATAACGCAAGTGAAATCATTATTCAAGAATCGCTTGATAAGCTAGCTGAAGGACGTACAACGATCACAATCGCTCACCGCTTAACGACCGTTGAGGACAGTGACCGCATCTACGTACTAAATGATGGGAAAATTACTGAAATTGGAAACCATGAAGAATTAATGGCTAACAAAGGTCAGTACTATAGATTATATACAAGACTATAAAATATCAGCTTACTTATGGGGTGTGACATCTAATAAGTAAGCTTTTTTGTTTCATAGTATCAGAATAATACGTAAAATTGTCTATTCGCATTAGAGTTTGATACAGTGAGTGTAATTATAGAACTGGAAGGATGAAATAAATGGAATTAGGCGTTCATGATTTAGTTACATTAAATAAAGGTGAGACACCTGAAGAAGGATACCAACGGACGAAACGTTTTGTTAAAGAAATTGAGGATATGAACTTTAAACGCTATTGGTTTGCGGAGCATCATAGCTCTAAAGGACATGCTAGTTCATCGCCTGAACTAATGGCAGCTTATATGTCAGCTGTAACAGACAAGTTGCGCTTCGGTACGGGTGGGACAATGATTATGCATTACTCTCCGTTGAAGATTGCAGAAAACTTTAAAACGCTAACGACTTTAGCACCAAACCGTATTGATCTTGGGTTAGGACGAGCTCCAGGAGGCGGACCAGATGATATTACGGCATTAGCCCAAGGCACTCCAAATCAATTCGACGATCAATATGATAAGATCAAAGTAATTTTAAACTACCTATTAGATGAAGAGGCACCTGGAATTTATGGTCATTCAACTGCAATTCCTTTTGGCACAAAATCTCTAGTTGAACCTTGGATGTTAGGTTCTTCAGGACAGTCTGCTATTAAATCTGCTGAAATGGGATTAGGTTATAGTTTCGCTAAATTCTTTGGAATCGAAACCGACCCTGCCGTATTCAAATTATATAGAGATCGCTTCGAACCAAGTAAGTTTTTTGAAAAGCCTTCTGTGATGGTGAGCTACCAAATCATCGTGGCTGATTCAGAAGAAGAAGCAAATTACCTTGCAAAACCAATTGAACTAGCACAAATCGCTTTAGTACGAGGACAAATGATGAAGAACATGGATCCTGAAAATCTAAAGGATTATGAGTTTTCAGAAGCCGAACAAAACTACTTAAATGATCGTTATGATAAACGTTTCTTAATTAAGGGAACTCCAGAACATGTAGAGCGTATCCTTACAGAAGAGAATGAGCTACTCAATATCGATGAGATCATGACGTATGCACCAATCTTTGATCATGAGGCAAGAGTCGCTTCTTACAAGCACTTAGCTAAAATGTTCAACAAAATATAAACACAACGAAAGGTCGATTTATTCGGCCTTTTTTATTTTTTAAGGAGATGTAAATAGGCTAAAAAATTATAGGTCCACCATACTTCTTACTAAATTTAAAGATGTTACACAATGGTTAGAAGCACTTAGTGTTCTAAGAAAATAGATAAATATGAGCGGCTGTTAGATTATTATGTCTAGTAGCTGCTTTTATTTCACATATCTAAGTAAGCGTTTTAAAAACATACATTATCTGATATAATTGCATTATAACCAATAGGGGAAGGGATAGCATGAAAAAATAACAGCACTATTAATATTGATGATAAGTTTCATCCTCGTATGGTGTCAGTCTGAACCTGAGACTTTAGGTATTACAGAAGTTGATCAAATCACTCCAGAATTGGAAGAAGTTATCAATCCTGGTCTTGAACTGCAATTGCATACGATGGTGACGACCGGTATATTGTGTTACATACAAGTGGACAGGCTACAGCAAGTGTTGTAGCCAAAGATAATATTGCTTCTGTTCAATTTGATATTAATGAAGAACAAGGTGGTCAGATAAATCAGTACATCTATATACTCACTCTCGATCCAGAACAAGACACAATAGACGTAAGTATCAATGGAGAACGTACACACTTTGACTCGTCAATAGGTTTTTAATCATAAAACAGTCTAATATTTATGCGGTTTAAAATAGAATTTGTATAACCCAACCGTTTCAATATAGCATCGCCAAAGTATTGAATCTATGCCATGTTACAAAATGTCGCATGCTATTATGGCCTCTCGCTACATATAATATCTTGTATAATGATCAACATCATTCATAATAAAGTTATATTATAAAAACGTAGAAAGAGAGGATATATTTTGAAAATAGGTGAAAAATTAAAACAAGGTAGAATGAATAATAACTTAACTCAGGAAGATGTTTCTAAAATATTAAACGTATCTAGAAGCACTGTTTCAAGTTGGGAAGTAAATAGAACTTACCCAGATTTAGAGATACTAGTAACACTTAGTGATCTATACGAAATATCACTAGATAATATGCTGAGAGAGGATAATCAAATGGTAAAGACAATGGCTAAAGAATTGAAAAAAGTAGTAAGAGGAAACGTACCAATATTGCTTTATTGATTATTCTTATTCCAGTACTATTACTTGCTGGTTATCAACTATGGACATCAAGACTAATAATCACAAATTTATCAACAGTTTAACCCTGCGGCAGACAGTCTCGCTATAGCGATAGCTGTAGAATTAGACAACTTATCTGAAAATAAAATTGTCAATAATATTATAATTAAAGGTTCAAACCCATTTAATTCTAAAATAATATTTGATCGTTTCACTCATGATACTACACTATATTAAAAGCTAGTCTCATATTTTCTAGTAATGACTGGATAAAAATCTAACCATTGCTTTTTTATTTCATACAATTCAGGGAAACCGTTCCCATTATATACATTTATTGGTATAATAATTATTGTAATAGAATACATATCAACGAAATACTAGTACCTATGTGATGGTATAAGAGCAATTGACAATAGGATAGCTCATACACTGTATTTAGTTGGACAATTAAGGGGAAAACATAATGGATGTATATGTGGCTCGACAGCCTATATTTGATCGCAATATGGATGTTTATGGATATGAACTATTATATAGACGGAGTAAAAAGAACATCTACGAAGGGATAGATGATAACCAAGCAACTGCTTCAGTGATACACAATGCTTTTTTATCTATGCACTTTGAAGAATTAACTGGACGAACGAAAGCATTTATCAACTTTTCAAATGACATGCTTATTGGGGAGATTCCTTTGTTATTACCGAACGAATCTGTTGTTGTTGAAGTGTTAGAAACGGTTGAAATTAACGATGAATTAATCGCTGCTTGTCAAAAATTACGCGATGAAGACTATATCATTGCGCTTGATGATTTTCATTTCCATCCATCATTTATTCCACTATTAGAATTAGCACATATCGTTAAGTTAGAGTTCCCGAAAGTTAATATGGACTTACAAA
Source organism: uncultured Atopostipes sp. (assembly GCA_947296835.1). Lineage (GTDB taxonomy): Bacteria > Bacillota > Bacilli > Lactobacillales > Carnobacteriaceae_A > Atopostipes. The sequence continues at coordinate 172 of CAMYQS010000084.1, read as the reverse complement.
AAGCTTTAATAGAGAAATACAAACATAAAATAAAATTCTTGGCTGAAAAAATTGAAACACGAGAAGAGTATCAGCTCGCATTAGATATGGGTTACGATTATTTTCAAGGTTATTTTTTCAGTAAGCCAGTAGTCATACATAGTAAAGATATCAAAAGTTTAAATGTCAATCA
>CAMYQS010000083.1 GCA_947296835.1 uncultured Atopostipes sp. | reverse complement strand
AACGTAAGGTGTCGTCGGCTGCGTCAGATGTTTTTTATAGACAGAACGTGCACGGGTATCCATCGCGAAACTGGCATTAAACCATGATAATTTTTTAGTGCTGGATGAACCGACGAACCACTTGGACATCGATTCAAAAGAAGTGCTTGAAAATGCGCTAATTGATTTTGAAGGTACGCTACTTTTTGTGTCACATGACCGTTACTTTATTAACCGTTTAGCGAATAAGATTATCGAAATCGAACCCGATGGCGCGACGCTTTACTTGGGCGATTACGATTACTACTTGCACAAAAAAGAAGAACTTTATGAACAAAATCTCGTAAAGGAAGCGGAAGAAGCCGCGAATAATCCAACTGAAGACACTGCCGATACGAATCAGTCCACTAACAAATGGGCGGATCGTAAAGAATCCAAGCGCGAAATCAGACGACTTGAACGTGAGATAGCGGATACTGAAATGAATATCACTCGTCTCGAAGAAGAACTCGAAGAGTTGACCCAAAAAATGGATGAACTTTCTAGCAGTGGTAAAATCTTTACACCTGATGATTCCAAAAACTTAACAGATTACTCGAAACGCTTTAACGAAGTAAACGAAGAGTTAGAAGCAGTTATGCTGAAATGGGAAAGTGCCCACGAAGAATTAAGTGAATACGAAGAGTAATCAAAAAGGAGACCCCATGGTGGAGTCTCCTTTTTTAATATTTACTTATCATTTAATTAGCGAGAACCCCCGCCACCGCCTCCACCAGCGCCGCCTCCTCCGCCTCCGGAAGACATGCCGCTACCGCCAGAGCTACCGTAACCAGCATTTGCTAAACCAGTTGAGCTACTTGTGTAGAAATGGTGGTAACCATAATAACTGCCATAAACATACGGGTAATTATCCGTTAAGTAGGCCCAAGTATCTGGGTGAAATTCTTCTAAATATTCAACCGTGTCTTCTGCCTCTCCGAATAACGCAGCCCAAACGATTAATTCATGCCATTCATCAAATTCTTGAAGGTTCACTTCTTTAATCTCTTTGATGAAATTGTGGAACTTCGCGAGATCATGCGCAAAGGTATCCCCTTTTTTTGTCGGTTGCTTGATGACGACGGGACCGAATATACCTTTTTCTTTAAAGAGGTTTAAATAACCATGTTCAACGAGCCATTCTTCAGAAACGGTATTCATGAGTGTGACTAATTCTGCAATATCTTCTGCGTTATCTCCGGACCATTTCTGGATATTTGTTCCATCTACTTGGCCATCCGCATCCGCTGTCTCCAACAAGATTGTCCAGAAAACTTCTTCTAGTGTGCTTTCCCCCATTTTAAAAAGATCGACATACTCTTCGAAAGAAAGTTTATTCACGTCTAATTCAGCATCATATTTTTGAATGAAGATATCAGCTTCGACTTTTGGACCGAAGAAGCGGCGTTCTTCTTCTCTCGTTTCAATAGTGATACGATCTTCCAATGACCAGAATAAGAGGTAGGCCATGAAATAATTCGCAAAACCTCCACCCCCCATAACCATTTGTGAAATGAAGAAACTGTATCGACCAATATCACCCTCTAATTGCGGCGGGATTGGTGAAATTTTACCTACATTTTGATTCTGGTATTCTGTTGGTCTAAAGTGCCCGTGTTCTTTGTAGAGGTTATTTGTTCGGCTTACGCCCCAAAAGGCGCCACCTGCCGTACCGACTCCAATCGTTATTCCGGCTGCCAAAAGAACTTTAGCCCATAACGGCATTGGGCCTTCTTCATTATAGGACGAGCCATCCGTTGCCATTTCACGCTGTTCTTCTAACGTCATATCAACTGATGCGCTCGTATTAAACGTGCCTGTTGGGAATTGCAGTAAGGCGATGACGTCGTTCTCTTCATCTAGACCATAACCTGTCCATTCTAAAACGCCATTCTCAATTGCAATGGGTCCTTCGAAGCCAAACCCATAATAATCAAGCACAGTATCTTCTAAAGGAAATGGGGTTGATATCTCAAAGGTTAAACGGTCTGCCGGTAAAGATAGAAAAGAATCGAAATTCCAAAATAAAGCCTGTCCATCATCTAAATTACGCACAAGATTGGATAGGGTATATTCAATTTGATACTCTGGTGTACCGTATTCTGAAATCCCCCACGCTAATTCATAACCGTCATCGGTGTCAATCACGCCATATTTATTCGCTTTTTCTTCAAATGAGTCTTCAATGTTCCAAAATAATTCTTCTGTAAAACCTTCTACTTTAAAATCAACTAAGTCGGTATCGCCTAAGTTTTCTAAAACGATATATAATTCTGTATGTTCATTGGTTTCCATTTGTCGTGTTTCTCGAATCGTTGCTGAACCGTTGTCATGCAGTTCAACATCAATGTGAATCGACTTAATTTTGTTCTCTTCAGCAGCTACTTTTGGAACGACCGATAAAAAGAGGAATAAACCAAATATAGTTTGTATCCATTTCTTCATGAATTTCTCTCCTCGTTTTAGGATGGGATTAACTCTTTATTCTTAAAGAGTTAACCCAGGTTGAGCGTTTAAGGCTAGGTTCGTATCTGTGTATTTTTCTTTGTCTAAGAATGCAGCAGCACCAATCATTGCGGCGTTATCGCCACATAAAGAGAGTGGTGGAATAATTAATGGTACATCATTTAATTCCTCAGCAACGGCTGCTTTTAAGCCTGCGCGCAAGCCTGAGTTTGCGGCTACCCCACCGGCTAGAATAATCTGTTTTACATCATATTCTTTTGCGGCACGAACTGTTTTTGAAACTAGAACATCTACTACAGCATGTTGGAAACTTGTCGCCAAGTCTTCTCGATTCAGCTCTTCCCCTTTTTGATCTGCATTATGCACTTTATTAATGAAGGCTGATTTCAAACCACTAAAACTGAAATCATAGTTATCTTCATCTATCATGGCACGTGGGAAATTAAAGGTATCTTCTCCTAGTTGAGCCATTTCATCAATGTGCTTTCCTCCAGGATAGGGCACGCCAATAACGCGTCCAATTTTATCATAAGCCTCTCCTGCTGCATCATCACGGGTTTCTCCTATAATTTCAAAGCTCCCGTGTTCTTTCATATAAACTAATTCAGTATGTCCACCACTCACAACTAAAGCCAATAACGGGAATTCAAGTGGCGCTTCGAGTTGATTCGCGTAAATGTGCCCGGCGATATGGTTAACTGGGATAAGCGGTAAGTTGTGTGCAAAGGCAATCGCTTTTGCGGCATTCACTCCAATCAATAGAGCACCTACTAATCCAGGTCCTTCTGTGACGGCAATTGCGTCCAAGTCGCTAAACTGAACGTACGCTTCTTCCATTGCTTCTTCAATAATTAAGGTAATATATTCCACATGATGACGGCTTGCAATTTCAGGAACGACCCCGCCAAATCGTTTATGGCTATTTATTTGTGACGCAACCACGTTCGATAGAATCGTGTCGCCATTTTCAATCACAGCTGCACTTGTTTCATCACAACTGGTTTCAATCGATAATATTAACAATCGTTAATCTCCTCTCCGATTTCTTTCTTCATAAGAATCGCATCCTCTATCGGACTGCTGTAATAAGCTTTTCTTAAACCTATTTGCTGAAATCCAACCCGTTCATATAACCCAATCGCTGGTGTATTGGTTATTCTGGTTTCTAAAATAATTTCAGCGATATCATTCTTGTGACAATAGTCAATCAAGGCTTCAAATAATTTTGTGCCAATCGACCGTTTTTTATATTCTTCAGACACAACGACTATAAATACATCGACCATGTCGAGTGTAACGGACGCCATAATAAAGCCGACAACCGTACCCGCAATCGTTGCATAATGTAATAACGAACTTTCTGTATCTAATGTGTCTTGTATCTGTTTCACTGTCCAAGGTGACTGCGTTTGAAAACCCGTATCGGCGACATGAAATAATGCCTCTGCAAAACCCGATTCGATATGTGCCGGATTAAAACGATGAATCTCAACTTGATTAGCGGCCATTCGTGTCATCCGCTCCATCCATTCCATTGATGAAATATACCATATCTAAAGCATCTTCACCGTTATTATGGTAATAATTTGGTTTCACACGAACCTCTTGGAAACCAAGGTTGCGATATAACCGCTTAGCCCCTTCATTCGACATTCTAACTTCTAGTGTAATCTGTTCTTTTTCAATTTGATCTGCGATTTCAATAATACGCTCGATCAAAAATGAGGCGATGCCATTCTTTTGGTAGCGGGGGTCAGTCGCAATGTTTGTAACATGTAAACTATTTTGACGCGACGACAGGCCGATAAAGGCAACCGCAAAAGTATTATGGTATAGCATTAAAAAGAATGAACTTTTTGTGTTACGCAACTCATTGTTTACCGCAATCCGACCCCAAGGTGCGACACCGTTATAGCAAGCTTCTTGAATACGAATAATCGCGTTTAAGTCAGCGACCGAGGCGATGCCTAATTCCAATTGTTCACCATTTCTAATTTCAAATGTTTCTTCACGTAACATACCTTCATTTACTAATGGTGAAAATAGCACTTCTTGCCCCTCCCCTTTTCGGTTAAATAACCAGTCTTTAAACTTTTTCAACCCAATCGTCCCCTTTATGATCAGGATTCTCTTCCAGCCAATTTTCTTCTGCTTCGGCTAATTTTAAATAATTTGGGACTAACTCATGTGCAGGTACTGCTTCGTCTTCTTGTGCTAAAAATGCTAATGCACTTGCGTGTGGTAAATTTTGAGTTGGTGGCGCTAAAACTACGCGGTCACTTAATTCTGCTTTAAATGTTTCATAAAAAGCGGGTGCATCTAAGCCGATTAGCTCAAATGTCCCCTCAATCTCAGTTAATTGTTTCGCGTAGTCACTTGATTCAATATGGACATCCGCTGAAACTTCGACTAACTTCCCAGCTGCATCTCTTTGATATAGCCCAGTATAAATATTTTGGCGTCGTGCATCAATAACAGGCACGATATAGTGATTTGACGTACTTAAACTATTTGCGGCTAAAACTTTTAAACTTGAAATACCTACAAGCTCAATCTTTTGAGCCCATGCTAAGGATTTGGCAACCGTCACCGCAATACGTAAACCTGTGTAAGATCCTGGCCCATTTGCTACAGCGATTCGGTCAATCTCCGTTAAGGTTGTGTTTGCTTGTTTTAATGCTTCTTCGATAGCTGGCATTAACTGCAGACTATGGTTTCGTTTCACATTTATTAATTGTTCTGATAAAATTGTATGATTTTCAACAACTGCTACTGTCAGCGGTTGATTTGACGTATCAAAGGCTAATATTTTCAATTTAGTCACTCCATTTTGGATTGTTTCGTTTCACATCCAGCGAGATTAATATACATCTCCTATTTTATCATATTCTCACTTTTCATTACAGGTATGAATCTTTAAGATTAAAGTTTAAGACCTTTCTGGTGAAATTCGAGAATCGAATATAAGAAGAATGCAATTTTAAGTGTTTTGTGAGAAAATGATGAATAACAACTAACTTCACGAAGGGAAGAAATATATGACATTTAAAGAAATTGAAACACATCAATTGCCAGATATTCAATCGACAGGAATCTTGTACGAACACGAAGAAACTGGCGCACAAGTTCTTTACTTAAAGAACGATGATGTAAACAAATCATTTACTATCGGTTTTAAAACGCCACCTTATAGTGACAATGGGATTACACATATCCTTGAGCACTCGGTTTTAAATGGCTCGAAAAAGTATCCATCAAAAGAACCGTTTGTTGAGTTAATTAAAGGTTCGTTAAACACATTTGTGAACGCGATGACTTTCTCAGATAAAACCATTTATCCAGTCGCTTCAACAAACCAACAAGATTTCAAACACTTAATGGGTGTTTATTTAGATGCTGTCTTCCAACCTCTATTCAAAGAGAACCCACAAATTTTAGCGCAAGAAGGTTGGCATTACCATCTTGAAAATGCCGAAGACGAATTAACATATAAAGGCGTTGTTTATAATGAAATGAAAGGTGCATTTGGTTCACCAGAACGGCAAGTGTATCAACAACTGTCATCTCAATTATACAGCAACAGTATTTACCGCTTTGAATCGGGTGGAGATCCAGATGTTATTCCAGAATTAACGCAAAAAGAATTTGTTGATTACCACGAAAAATACTACCACCCATCAAATTCATTCACTATTTTATATGGTGATTTAGATTTAGATGAGGCGCTTAGCGATTTAGAAGAGTATTTCAACGGCAAAGGAAAGCTAGATGCTGACATTACATTAGACTTTGACATCCAAGCTCCTGAGCAAACATTGCTTGAAGATACTTACTCCATCACAGCTGGTGACGATCCTGCAGATAAAGACTACCTTGCAATCGGTTGGCACATGACTGAACCGGACGCGACATTAGACGGTTACGGTTTGAAAGTTTTAGAAGAAATTCTATTAGGAAACAACCAGTCTCCATTGAAAAAAGCATTATTGGATGCTGATATTGGTGGCGACATTAATGGAGGAACAGCTGAATTTGGTTACCCAATGGCTTTCTACATTATGGCGAAATATTCCGATGCGGGTAAAATGGAAACCTTCAACCGTGTTGTAAGAGAGACGCTGGAGAAACTCGTAGCGGATGGTATTTCACAAGAATTAGT
>CAMYQS010000082.1 GCA_947296835.1 uncultured Atopostipes sp. | reverse complement strand
CTTACACATGACACCTAAGAACATGTGGAGAACTTCTCCATTATTTGCATCTATGGGTATTTCACTTCCAGGTGGAATCGCTGCTAAGAAAGTTTACCCTGATCGTCAAGCATGGAACTTAGCTGGTGACGGTGCGTTCTCAATGAACTACCAAGATATCGTTACAAACGTACGTTACGACTTACCAGTTATCAACGTAGTATTTACAAACACTGAGTATGGGTTCATCAAGAACAAATACGAAGATACAAATACTAACACGTTCGGTACTGAGTTTACTGACGTAGATTACGCTAAGATTGGTGAAGCACAAGGCGCAGTTGGATTCACAGTTAGCCGTATCGAAGACATGGACCAAGTAATGGCAGATGCTGTTAAAGCTTACAAAGAAGGTAATACAGTAGTAATCGATGCTAAAATTACTAAAGAGCGTCCAATTCCAGTAGAAACACTGAAATTAGACCCTGCTTTATACAGTGCTGAAGAAATTCAAGCATACAAAGAAAAATACGAAGCTGAAGACTTAGTACCATTTAGCGAGTTTTTAAAAGCTGAAGGTCTAGAATCTAAAGTATCTAAGTAATTTCTGATATAAAACTAATATTTTAATAGAAGGTGAGCCGCTATGTTAAAGCGGCTCACCTTTTTGTATACTCAGTTATGGGTGTATACATATCCAGAAACCTTTAATTGTAGGTTATTTGTCAAATAGTATTGATAGATCTATTTAAGAGGATATACAGCCAAAGCTGCACTCTCTATTTTAATAATTAGATTTATTTTCGACTTTTAAAATCTTCCATTTTAAAAGTTAACTACTTGAATACAAAGATTATTAAAGTTAAATTAGGATATAATTAGATTTTGTTGACTTTGAAAATTCAGAGTGTTACTATCATTTTACAACTTAATCGAGGAGTAGAGTATATGCTTAAACCAATGCAACAATTAAACAACAACTTCTACTTTAGCTATTTTAGGTACTGTTTGTAAACATAACGTTAAACATTATGGATACAAACATCAGTCATCAAACTGAATTGTATCTCATAATGGCTAAAGCTTTTTAAGTTGCATCAGCCACTATAGAGAAATTTTATCTAGGTGGTTGTTTCAGAAAACAACAAAATAATTAAACCACACACCTATTTAGATGAACTTTCTAGATAGGTGTGTTTTTTTATTGATTGTCCAAGTCTTATAAAGGACTTGAGAAAATAGGAGGTTGAATCAAATGAAGAAAAGAGTATTTTCATTTTTAGCACTCTTAGGCGTACTGTTAGTTTTTTCGCTTCCTCAAATGGAACAGGTAAAAGCGACGAATCAGGAAAACGAGGTGATCACGGTTGGGGTCTCCGGCCAGTCAAAACCTTATAATTATTACGGTACAGATAATGAGTTAGCTGGTTTTGAAATTGATTTATTAGAAGCGATTGAAGAGGAATTAGATGGCGTTACCATCGAGTATGAAATTACGGAATTTGCGTCCCTTTTTGCAGGTGTGGATTCAGGTAAATTTGATTTAATTGCGAATAATATTGGTGAAAATCCAGAACGTCGCGAAAAATACTTATATTCAGAAAATCCTTATGTGATCACGCATAATGTTTTGATTACTCGTCCAGACGCAGGTGACAATGTTACACTTGAAGACATGGCCGGTCAATCGATGGGTGTAGTCGCAGGTTCTCTACAGGCAATTTTTATCGAAAAATATAATGAAGAACACCCTAATCAAGCCATTCAGCTGGAATATGTGGATACGGATGGTGCGAGTATTATTCGAGACGTGGCAACTGGACGTTATGACATGACGATTTACTCAACGACTTACCTACAAGATGCTATGGATACGTTTGGTGTCGATTTAGTGGGGCATCCGATTGAAAACGAAGACGAAATTCAACCGCCTGGAGCTTACTTTTTATACAGTAAAGATGCGGAAAGTTTAGAACTGAGAAATCGTATCGACCAAGTCCTCGTACTCCTTCGAGAAAATGGTACGTTAACTGAAATTTCAGAAAAACATTTTGGTGATGACGACACGCAATTGTCTGAAGAGATGATTGAAAAAAATGAAGCACTCAATCAGGAAGTGACTCGTCAAATTACAGGGTCAAATGATGGGGTCCAACAAGTCGTTGTTGGCACATCTGGACAAACAAAGCCCTTAAACTACTTTGAAGACAATGAATTAATCGGTCTTGAAATGGACATTCTCGCAGAAATTGATCGTCGTCTAGATGAAATTGAAATCACGTACGAGATAACAGAATTTGCTTCTTTATTTGCGGGACTGGATTCTGGAAAATTTGATTTAGTATCGAACAACCTTGGTGAAAATGAGGAACGTCGTGAGAAGTTTTTATTCTCTCTTTACCCTTATGTCATTACGCACAATGTCATTATCACAAATATGGATCAGGAACCGAATTTAGAGATTGCTGACTTAGCAGGGATGAGTGTTGGTGTCGTGCCAGCTTCGCCTCAATCTATGTTCTTGGAGACATGGAACGAAGAGAATCCGGACTCGGCGATTGATATTCAATATATTGATTCCGATCCTTCAACGATTATCCGAGATGTGCATTCGGGACGCTTTGACGCAACCATCTATAACACAACTTACCTACACGATGTGCAAGAAACCTTTGGTATAGAACTTTTAGCGCATCCAATCGAAAATGAAGATGCCATCCGACCACCAGGTTCTTACTTTATTTACCGAACGCAAGACGAAGATTTACGCAATCTAATGGATGATGCTTTAGCTGAAATGCGTACGGATGGAACATTAGCTGAGATTAGTCAAAAGTATTTAGGAAACGATGATACCGCACTCACACAAGAAATGATTGCGAAAAATGATGCAATAGAAGCTGATCGAGTACAAGTGGCTGCCGCAAGTCCAGGGAATACTTCAGACGGTAAAATATTCGCGCCAGCAATGATTTTAGAAATGCTGCCAATCATTTTACAAAAATTACCTCTGACCCTTTTGATGACAGTAGTCGCAGCAATTATTGGACTAGCACTTGGTTTCCTTATTGCCATCATTAAAATTAATCAAGTACCTGTGCTAACGCAATTCTTTAATTTTTTTGTTTCTTTTATGCGTGGAACGCCGCAATTGGTTCAACTATTCTTAGCCTTTTACGGATTCCCACTTGTTGTTCAATGGTTTAACCAACAATTCGGTTGGCAAGTTAACGTAAATGGGATTCCAGCGCTCTTATATGTTTTTATTGCTTTTGGTTTAAATGAAGCAGCTTATAATTCAGAAACATTCCGAGCAGCGATTCTTTCAGTAGACGCGAGTGAAATTGAAGCCGCAAAATCAATTGGTCTGACGGATAGACAAACAATGCGCCGAATTATTTTACCATCAGCAATGATTGTCGCCATTCCTAATTTAGGAAATAGTTTAATCAGCTTGCTTAAGGGGACATCACTCGCATTTACCGTAACGGTCATTGATATTATGGGGCAAGCACGGATTATGGCAGGCGCCAATCTTCGTTTCTTCGAAGCTTATATCGCTGTCGCACTAGTTTACTGGCTACTCTGTATTTTAATCGAACGAGGTATACGCTATCTAGAGCGTAAGTTAAATGTTGACGCGCAACCTTTGCAGCAAGAGCAAGTTATTGACTCAGAACACTTATAGGAGGGCATACCATGTTAAAATTATCCAATTGGCATAAATCATTTGGCAATCACCAAGTACTCAAAGATATTCATTTAGAAGTCCCAACAGGTGATGTGTTGACCATCATCGGCTCGTCGGGTTCTGGTAAATCGACTTTACTACGCAGTATTAATTTCTTAGAACCAGCTAACCAAGGGCAGATTCAAATTGGAGGTGTCAGTCAAGACGTTTCAAAGATGAAGCAAGAGGACATCCTTAATTTGCGACGCAAAACAGCCATGGTTTTTCAAAACTATGCTCTTTTTTCAAAAAAGACGGCTTTAGAAAATGTAATGGAAAGCTTGCTAATGGTGCAGAAACTACCAAAAGCAGAAGCAGAAGTAATCGCCTACCATTATTTAGAACAAGTCGGAATGGGGGACCGAGCGAACTATTACCCGGTCCGTTTGTCAGGGGGACAGCAACAGCGAGTGGGCATTGCTCGCGCCTTAGCGATGGATCCGGAGGTCATTTTATTTGATGAACCAACATCGGCTTTAGATCCAGAATTAGTGAGCGGAATTTTAGAGATTATTCAAAACATTGCCCACAACAACACGACGATGCTTTTAGTGACGCATGAAATGAATTTTGCCAAAGAAGTATCTGATCAGGTCAGTTTTTTAGAAAATGGCGTGACGGTCGAACATGGTACGCCCGATCAATTATTTAACCATCCTGAAAATGAGCGGACGCAAGCCTTCATTCAAGGTATCACACGTTAGAGAAGGAGAGGACAAATGAAAATCGCATACCAAGGCGTTGAAGGTTCATATTCCGAGACAACGATTCAATCGTATTTAAATGAGACTCAAAATCAAGAAATCACTGCCGAGCTACAAAGCTATACGACTTTTAAAGGAATGGTGGAAGATTTAGCAGCAAATACAATCGACTTAGGTGTTTTTCCGGTCGAGAATTCAACCACAGGCTTGATCACACGTACGGTTGATTTATTTAAAGGACTGCCGATTTTTGTAGAAGAAGAGCGGTATCTAGACGTACGCCATACACTTTGGGGGGTGCCAGGGACTTCTATAGAAAAATTGCGCCAGGTGTACTCGCATCCAGAAGCGCTGAGTCAATCGAGTGCCTTTTTTGAAAAGTATCCACAAATTGAAGCCGTTCCTTATGTCGATACAGCCCAAGCTGCGCGTTATATTCAAGAAGAACAAGATCCAACAAAAGGTGCACTTGCAGGTCCCAAAAATGGCGAACTTTATGGATTGATTCCTTTACTCGCAGAGATACAAACAGAAGCGACGAATACAACACGATTTTTTATGACAAAGTTTTGGGAACTAAAGAATGAAAGTGTGGAAGAGGCGTTGGAATCTTATTATCAGAAGCATCCTAATCGAACGCGTTGGATGCTTTATGTAGAAACGACGCATGAGCCAGGTTCTTTGGTTAAACTTTTGAATATATTTGATTTGTTTTCTTGCAACTTGGAAGGATTGGATGCCCGTCCCATTAAAAATAAAGGGTTTCGATATGGTTTCTTTATTGAGGTGGATGTTAGTCATTTAGCTGGAGCATATGAGTTGTTGTGGAAAAATCTCGAATACGCGAGTGAATTTCTACAAATCATTGGCGCATTTGAACCGGTTAGTTTAGAGGAGGGGACTTAGGTAATGGAGAAACCATTAAACATTGCGATTGTTGGACTGGGTGTCATCGGCGGTTCCTTTGCTTGGGCACTGAATAAGCAAAATAAATATCCTGTTCGTATATTAGGCATCGATCATGACGCAGATACCATAAAGCAAGCTCTTGAAGAAGGGGCGATTGATGAAGGTGAAATAATCAACGAAAAAATATTACAGAATGCGGATTTAGTGATTTTAACACTGTATCCAAGTGCCATTGTTGGTTTTGTGCAGACACATCGAGATGAATTTAAAAAAGGAGCCGTTATAACCGACACAACAGGCGTTAAAGGAAATATAGTTGAACAGATCTTACCCATTTTACCTGATGGGGTAGATTTCATTTTCGGCCACCCTATGGCAGGGAAAGAGAGTCAAGGTTTCACTTACGCGGATGCTGATGTGTTTCAAGATGCCAATTATTTGCTGACACCAATTGAATCCAATAAAGAAGAGAATCTCACCTTCTTGACTGATCTACTGAAAACACTTGGTTTTAAGCGTGTACGCCAAGTTGAAGCCCACGTTCATGATGAAATGATTGCTTTTGTTAGTCAGCTTTCTCATGTGCTAGCAGTTTCATTGATTAATAGTGACCAAGAGGGACGAGACACTGCAGCATTTGTAGGCGATACCTACCGAGAATTAACTCGTGTCGCCAAAATCAATGCGCCCTTATGGAGTGAACTCTTTCTTCACAATAAAAATGAACTTTTAACCGTTATGGATAATTTTGAAACACAATTTTATTTGATGAAACAGGCGATTGAAACGGAAGACGAAGCTTCCTTGATGGGATTATTTGAAGAGGCTACCGCAAGACGAATCAGTTTAGAAAAAGCAGACTCGAAATTGCAAGGTTAAAATTAAAGAAAATAAAAAAAACACTAGCTGCCAGAGTCATTAATTATACTCTAAACAGCTAGTGGTTTTACTTTGGTTCTAATTTTCGAATTAACGTTGATATTTTTCCATTACCTTGATTAGTTCAGGCAAATATTCAGGTAGATCAGGTGGTCTGCGGCTTGAAACAAGGTGACCATCTGTTACAACGGCTTCATTCACCCAAATTGCTCCAGCGTTAGTCATATCATCTTTGATTCCTGGCGTACTCGTAACGGTTTTACCTTTTAAGATATCAGCCGAAATTGTTACCCAACCAGCATGACAAATCTGGCCAATCGTTTTATTGTTGTCATCCATATGCTTAACAATAGCCATTACTTCATCGAAACGGCGAATTTTATCCGGCGCCCAACCACCTGGAATAATAACCGAATCATAATCTTCTGGGTTAACATCCCCAAACGCATAATCTGAGTCGACAGGTACGCCATCCTTTCCTACATAAGTCGTATCTGCTTCGGGTCCAACTAAATCAACTTGAGC
>CAMYQS010000081.1 GCA_947296835.1 uncultured Atopostipes sp. | reverse complement strand
TAATGATACGGCGACCACCGAGATCTACACCTAAGGAGTCGTCGGCAGCGTCAGAAGTGTAAAAGAGACAGCCATCCGCTAAACCTTCAATAAACATACTTGCAAAAGCTGGACCACAGCCTGCTAGAGTTCCTGCAATACTTAATTGATCCGTTTCAACAAATTCAACAATTCCTAATAACGACAATAATTCTATTACAATATTTTCTTCTTCATTTGATAATGAATGTGTTTTTTCAACAACTGTAATGCCTTCACCAATTGAGACTGGTGTGTTTGGAACTGTACTAATATGGGATGTGCCTTCCAGAATCATATTTTTAAAGTCCACATAATTTACGCCCGCAGCCACACTTATAATGATTTTAGATTGCAAAAATTCTTTTATTGGTTCCATAACTGTTTGAATTTGGTAAGGTTTAACAGCCAATACAATAACATCTGCATCTGAAACTAATTGATAAATATCTTGATACGGAACAGCACCGATTTTTTTACTATTCATGGTCAGCTTCTCAATATTTCGTGCATTTGTTAAAATTTGTTGTGGCTTTATTTTATTTGAGTTAATCCAACCTTGAGCCATAGCCTGACCCATGTTCCCAAAGCCAATAATACCAATTTTCAATTTTTTAATATCCATTTGCCGCTCCTTCTATTTCTTTGTTTCATTATACATGAAGTTATTCCGATTAAGATTAAAAGATTGCCTATATATGAAATAGGCAATCTTTTTAGGGGGGATTACTCAATTTTTCGACTCGACTGGTTCCTGTTCTCCTTCCAGTACTTCTGGTACTTCTGGTACTTCTGGTACTTCTGGTTCTTCCGGTTCTTCCGTTTTTTCTATCTCTCCTGGTTCTTGTACATTTTCAAATTCTGGGGGCTCTTCATGTTCTACCCAAACATTTTTCGTGAAATTTAATCCTTTCGAGGTTGTTAAATTTAAATGGTACGTTATGCCTTCTGTTTGATTCTTACTTGAAATGATTATTTTACCAACAGAAGTTTTTATTTCACCCTTGTTTAAGGTTTCATTTGTTTCCAAGTAATCAAGGAGAATCGTTTCACTCATATTCAAAGCTGCTTTTGCTTCATAGGCAGTCGTTAATTGGTTATATTGAAGGATTTGAATACCTGAAATCCGAATCATCGAACCCGCAAATATTGCACTAAAAACCAGGAAAAATAAGGTTGAAACTAATAAATATCCTTCTTCTGATTTAAAATTTACTCGATTACTTCTTCTACTTCTACCTCTTTTACTTCTTCTGCCTCTTCTATCCAACTACTCACCCTAATCTTTCCCTGATACTCTTTTATTCCATCAAATGAGTTTGTAACAATCAGCCAGTCATCCCCTTCTAGCCTAAAATTTATTCGGTACGCACCAACTAACAAGTATTGAGTACCACCTGATTCAGATCGGAATAGTACTCTACGATTAGTATGTGACCGTTTATAACTGACCTCTTTAAATTTATTCTCTTCCTCTTTCCACTCATCTACAATTAAGAGATCAGATTTCGCTCGCGGATTCTTGCTTCCTTGTAAATAATATTCTAATTGATTTAAAAACATATGCCATTCAATTTGACGATCACCTGACACCGTATCGTGATGACGATTAATCATCGATGAATCTGAGATGATTTCATCCTTAATCACTTGTGTCTGCATAATGCCCGAAGTGATAAATAACAGGATAAAAGAAGTGACTATCAGAGAAAGTAAGGCTTCTATTAAGGTAAACCCTTCCTCATTCTGAAAATTTAACCGCATGAATTTCAACCTCCATGCTTCTTTGGTTGTGCTCCACTACTAGTGAGTGATTTGAGGTTTTTATTTTATAACCCCGTTCATCTTTACTTTTATCCGGCCAATTTACAGATGACTCATAAAGTACTCTAGACAGTTCAACATCTTGTTGCGCACGTTCTCTAATGATTAGCCAATCTACAATTAACGGATAGGTGATAACTAAAATGGACAAAATGACCATTAGCGTGACTAAATTCTCTAATAATAAATACCAAGCTTCATTACGGCGGAGTTCTTGTAACTTCAATGCGTCCACTCCCTAGCCAAAATATTAACCGATAATCACCATTAACTGATCGAAAACGCATATTACCTGATTCTGATATATTTCCAGAATGGCTTTTAAAATAGATGACTTTCAGTTCTTTATTTCGGAAAGTATAAAAATCTGTGTCCAAAACTTGTCGCTTATTTAATCGATGATTCGGTTGTTGTCTTATTTTAAAATCGATGAACTCAGTGCCATTGTCTTTATCGTTAGAAAATTGCACCATTGTTCCCTCACCATTAATAATCGCATGATTTTGCATCATCGTGAGATTCCCAGTCAGTTCACGAAAAAACAAGTCTACAGTTGTCTGCTCAATCATTTTATCGATGGCTAAGACGGGAATTAGGAAAGTACTACTGATAATAAATAAAACTAAAAGAGTTTCTACTAAAGTGAAGCCATCTTCATTCTCACTCAGCATCTTCTTTGTCAACTTTGTTGTATGCATCTAATTGACCTTTCGTGATATAATCATCTTCTACTAACTTTTCAAGATCTACAGGTGCCGTACCTGGATTTTTTGATTCATACAACATTTTTTGTGTTTCAACTGTCTGAACAACCGCATTCGAAGTGCTGTCATTTACATTATCCGTCACACCTGAGACATTTGGTAAAATCAATATCGTTAAGAGTGCAATCACTAGAAGTACAATTGTAGTTTCGATCAAAGTGAATCCTTCTTCTTTATTAAACATTTTCTTTAATTTTTTCATTTCTACATTCCCTCCATCATCATAAATATCGGTAGCATCAGTGCCGCATAAATAGCGACTATCATTAAGCCAACTAAACTAAAAATTATCGGTTGTATCCTTTCCATCAACTTTTCAACTCGACTATTCAACTGCGTTTCGCAATAATCTGCGTAAAGTAACATCTCAACACCTAGTTTTCCTATGGTTTCACCATGTGAAATGACCAATAATCCCTCCTCATAAAAATAGGGCAATGTACTAATTGCCTCGTGAATAGAATTCCCAGATAACATTTGTTGGGATAAGTGCGCACCCGTCTCCTTTAATAATTTCGATGAATCGCCTCCTTGCATAATCTGAATAATTTCTTGAAAGCTACATCCATTTTGAAATAATTGTCCCCATTCTAAAAAGAAAAACTGTGTATAATAATCTTTTAAAAACAAGTGAATAATTGGAATACGTGTATAAAAGGTTACTTTCTCAATCAGACTCTTTGTTTTCAAATACCGATTTAATCCAAAGACTAAAATGAGATGAAATAGTAGCAGACCCATCATTATATGCGGTGAATAATAAACAAAAGCGACCACTCCATTTGTATAAACGTCCTCACTTGAACCAACGCTGGTTAAAAGTGATTCCATATGTGGAAAAATTAAAACACGCATGACAACGAGCATCCCCACTAAAAAACTCAATAATAAAATAGGATAAGACGCCAAATTCTTTAGCTTTGACTGTTTATCATTTTTTTCAAGTAACTGTTCCCCACATTGTCTAATTGTCTGCCCATAATTTCCATATTGTGAGGCTAAGTAGATTTGAGCACAAACTTTATCTGAAAACCCCACCCTTTCTAGTTCTTTATGAAATGAGCTCCCCGTCAGTAAGCCTGTTTGAATCTTTTGTGTCCACTCATATGGATGACCCTTTTCGATTTTAGCTAAAAACTCTAATGCATCTTTTATCGAATAACCTTCCTCTAACAGCATGCCCATTCGTTTTAAAAACAAGCCTTTCTCACTCGGTTTCTCACGGGATAAAGTATTGATAGTACGTATCTTCTGATATAAATCCATACGCGTACACCTTCTTCAATAAATAATTAAAGTTTCGTTGTCTAAACTGTGTCGAAGTAATGTGATTAATCGACGGTTCTGTTCGAATATTGTCGCTTGTTAACACATCATAAAGTGACGCCCGCTTTTTTTTTACCGGAAATTTTGGGCAATATATTCCACAAGGGCCTTCACATAAAAAACAATCAAGTGGTAATAATTTTTGAAAAACAATCGCGACAACGGTTTGTCTCAGCATATCATTCGATATCCTTAGTTCATTCATTCTTGATAAAACACCTTCAGCATTTTTAGCGTGGATACTCGCAATAATCAAATGCCCCGTTAAAGCCCCACGAATAGCCATCCGAGCAGTTTTTTCATCTCGTATTTCACCAACAATTATAATATCTGGATGGTGCCTTAAACTGGCTTTCAACGAGGCTTCATAAGTATTCCCTGCTTTCTCATTTACTTGTATTTGGAGAAATTTTTCTTCTTCAATTTCAACTGGATCTTCAATCGAGATAACCTGGAGATTCGTATTGCGCATCCGATCCCGAACCAACTGATACATCGTAGTCGTTTTCCCTGAATTAACAGGGCCTGAAAATAAAATTAAACCACTTCTTAAAAGGACGAGACGTTTCATCAACCGTAATTCTTCTTGAAACAACGTACTTTTTTCCAGATAGACTTCCTCTTTAATTTCAAGTAGCCGTATAACTAGAGACTCCCTGTTGTGATAGTTTGAAATAGTTGAGAGTCTCAAATCCTGTGCTTTATTTTCTCCAACTGGATAGATCAGTGAACCACTTTGAGGCTTTCGTTTTTCACCAACATCCATGCTTGCCAAATATTTAAAATACGTTATTAACCGACTCCCCTCTTCTTCTGAAATTTTATATTGTCTTTCCATTCGTCCATTAATTCGAAAATAAACAATAAACTCATTTTTTTCAGGAAGAACGTGAATATCACTTACACCAAAATCTTGAGCTTGTTTTATAATTTTTGTTGCGAACGTTTCGATAATATTTCCCTCCTTTTTTCTTAAATAGAAAACCCCCTATATATATAATTTGCAAAAAAATCGTATTTTCGCGAAAATAATTGAAAATAGTTTAAAAAAAGCCAAAAAACAGTAAAAAAGCACTGAAATTCGAATAATATCGAATTTCAGTGCTTTTTTATAATCTTATTTAATTATGAAAAATCTGCGTTATGGTACACGTCATTTACGTCATCGTCGTCTTCTAAAGCGTCAATTAATTCTTGCAATTGATTGTTTGTTTCCTCATCAACGGTTACATACATACTTGGTAGCATAGTTAATTCTGCGTTAGCTAAAGTATATTCTTTTTCTAACTCATCACGAACTGCAGTAAAGTCACTTGCATCTGTATAAATTTCAAAAACTTCATCAGAAGTTTCTAAATCTTCTGCACCAGCTTCTAAAACGCTCATTAACATCGTTTCTTCGTCTACATCTAAGCCTTCACGTTCGATTGCAATATAGCCTTTACGATCAAACATGTAGCTAACGGAGCCTTTTTCTCCAAGATTTCCATGGTTACGATCGAAAGCGATACGAACGTTTGTCCCAGTACGGTTTGTATTATCTGTTAGTGTTTCAACAAGAATTGCAACACCATTCGGGCCATACCCTTCATAATTTACTTCATGATAGTTCGCGTTCTCACTTGAGTCTGTCGCACGTTTGACTGCACGATCTACGTTATCATTCGGCATATTATTTGATTTTGCTTTATCTATTGCGAGTCTTAAAGCTGGGTTAGTGTCTGTATCAGGACCACCCGCTTTGGCTGCTACGTAAATTTCTTTAACTAATTTTTGGAATAGTTTACCACGTTTTTTATCTTGAGCGCCTTTACGCTCTTTAATATTATTCCACTTTGAATGTCCTGCCATTCCTTCACTTCCTTAAAATATCATTATGTGATAGCACACCTATTATAGCAAATCTAGACGTATTTTAAAAGCCTCTATGAAGCGATGTTTGCGTTTTATTGAGAACTTATTCGAGTGCTTCTTCGACTTCATCTTCCATTTCTTCACGGTATTTATCCATATTTTCTTGGAAAACTTGTTGTGTCGTTTTTGGTGTATATGAAATAGCATTCGCCCCTGCATTAATCGTTTCTAGGATCTGTTCATCTGTTCTTCCGCCCGTTGAAATAATCGGAATTTGTGGATAACGCTCTCGGAAAAGTCGAGTAATTTCAGCTGTTTCTTTACCACCACTAATGTTTAAAATATCTACACCGGCTGCAATATGATCTTCAATGACTTGGTGTTTGCCAATAACCGTATAGATTACTGGTATATCAACATTTCCCTTCACCATTCGAACAGTTTCAGGATCAACAGCTGCGTTTAATACAACGGCTAAACAACCATTCGCATCTGCGTAAGTGGCAATTTGTGCCGATCGCTTCCCTTGTGTAACGCCTCCCCCCACTCCTGCTGCAAGTGGTACGGGTGAAACTTCACTTAATGCTTTAATAATCGCTGGGTGTGGTGAGTATGGATACACCGCAAGTATCGCATCTGCATCCGAATACATAATGGTTGCAACATCTGATGTAAATAAAAATGACTTATAGCGTCTACTATTTATGATAATTCCAGATGATCTGCGGATAGAATCAGGTACATGCACTAACTCCGCACGGTATTGTGACCTGAAATCAGGTCTTTCTTTATTATACTTACTATTAAATGTCATAGTAATCCCTCCCTAGTTATTGTTCTCGTGATTCTTTATTATAACAATATTATTAAATAAATAATATTTATTTAATCCATTTTTTAAAATCAAATAGATAAGCTAAGCCCACTCCTACCATTGCACCGGCTGAATCAAGAATAACATCTGCCATCATACCCGTTCTTCCTGGATGAAATAC
>CAMYQS010000080.1 GCA_947296835.1 uncultured Atopostipes sp. | reverse complement strand
TCGGCAGCGTCAGATGTGTATAATATACAGTTTGAAGTTTTAAATAAACATCGCCATTCTCATCGACCCAATTATTTTTCCGACTAAGCATCGCTCGATTGAGCAAGAGAGTATATAAAAGTTTAGAGTTCGAGTTTAAACTTTTGTTGTAAGGATCGGTCAAAAGAAATGTGTGAAATTTCAAGAAACTATCGACATAGACATCTTGATAGATATTCAGTTTTTTGAGTTGTGCCATCAGTCTCCCTCCTCGTCTGGGTGGAGACTATATTCTTCTTCGTAGGGTTGATAAGAGTCATCTAAGCCATAAATTGAGGGAGTGAGATACAGTTTCGTTTTACCATTGCAGTGGACTTCTTCGAGGAAATTAAGCTTCTTCAAACGACTTTTAGAGGATCTAACGGCATGCATGCTTACACCTAGCAGGTCAATTAATTCTTGATCAGGAAAATAAAAGTAAACTTCACCATTTGTATTCAACACATCGTTTGCTTCAAACAACCAGTACCTGTCTAAATACAGCGTATAGATTAACTTATCAATCACTTTTAACTTTGTACGGTAAATATCATCAAAGAGAAACGATGGCATTAAAATCGCATCACTTGTCTCGTAGGAATAAGGGTTAAACATAATTACACGACCTTTCTTTGGTTGTTGCTTTTTAAAAACACCTTTACAATTCTGTCTTTAAAAAACAAAAAAACCACTACCAAAAAACGGCAGTGGTTTATGATTTGAATAATTGTCTAAAGATTAATTGTAATATGTCTAATCTTATTCTAATCATGCTTTTATTATACGTTCGGTAGAAACAAAATCAGTAGGATAGTACACTAATGCACTATATATATTATGTAAACCAATATATAAAAATAATAAAATAACAGCAATAATCGGAAAAAATACTCTTTCCCCTCTCTTTTCAGTCAATTATTCACTAAAAGTACCTTAAGTTAGAGAAAAGTTTTCTTCAATAGATGTTTCACTGAAGTCTTGTGCAGATTCCTATGGATCATGCTTAAAATATTTGTTTCAACTAAATTTCTCAAGTACTCGTACTAATCTCAACCATGCTAGTTTCTATTGATAGATTTTTTAATATCCTCTAAAACGGAAATTATAAGAAATGTCCCTATAAATGGAAATTATTCAACAAGTGATCACTCTTCATTTGCTACGGTCCTTAATATGCTATCTCTAGTAAGTTTATGGATTACAGCAAGTACAGGCTCATCTTCTTATACTAGACTTAAATGATGTCGATTCTGAGACATTTTAGAATGATTTAACGGAGATATCCTATCAATCTATCCATCAAAATAGTGTCAGACGTCGTGTAATTGGTTTTCAAATACTGTTATGTTAGTTATATAGTTATAATTATGAAATTCTCAAACATCAGTGATTATACAGAGAAAAACCTAGACAAAAAGTCTAGGTCGATTATTAGACATATGTCATTCACTCCCTGAACAACTGAACAACTACGTCAGAAAACCATTTAGCTTAATTATTTTTATTTTTTCTTTTTGTCAATATCAAAAATACTGATTGTGTCTTCTTCTTCATATTCGTACGATCGGTCAATACCTTTCATATATACAGTACGATCATATATCTTATCAGTTAACCCATCTTTTAATAACGATTTAATATACTTACCATTAATTGGACTTAATTCCATAAAGTTTAAGTAGTCATTTCTATTAATTAGAGACCAGTCTATACAAACACCTAAGTTCTTTTTAAGAGCTTGATCCAACCAAATTCGGGTAGCTCGGCCATTCCCTTCTCGAAAAGGATGTGCACATTCATTTCAATGTATTTTTCTATGATCTCATCATAGTCATTCTCGGACATTCCTTCTACAACCTTTAATGCTTCTTGAAGATATAGTGCACTTACAAATCGGAAGTTTTTCTTTGAGATATCAACTTGTCTAATCTCTCCAGCATTATATCCTTCTAACCCATTAAACAGATACTTATGGATATTTTGCAGTCCTTTAAAAGTGCCTACTTCAAATTCATCTATCGCACCGGTATCCTATAATTCTAAAGCTCTTCGTTTAGTATTTTGTTCTTTCAATTAAATCCCCCATTTCGAAATGCTCGTCTAATATAGATTTATATTATATCATAATTAATAAAGTATATATTTATATAAGTAACACTCCCTTTGGTAGTTTATTTACCATAGGCTCCAAAAGTGTAAGTTAAATTCATATATTTGGGTTGCTTAAATTATAGAGAGACTTTTTTGTTTCTCAGTGTCTGCCTATTAACAACTTACTATCTATTTACCGTAAACTAAGAACTCAATCAATACATATTTAATCTCATCATAAGTAATTTTATCAGGTACGGCTTCTTTGATCGTCTTTAATTTCTCATACCCTTTGTTTTGTAACGCTTCTTTAATTAAACGCTTGTGTAATGCCGGTACATCCGCATCAAATTCTTCTAAAATACCTTCCTCAGCAGCTTGCGTCATATGACTTAAAACCGTTGTTTCAGAAATTCCACGTTCTATAGCAATCTCATAAGGAGTGAGTCCTTGTTCCGCATAGTCTGCACTCTCCAGGTAGCTCACTTGATTATTTACCCTTAGATGAGACGGATTATTTCCGGTGCTGGTTTCCACATCTCGGACTTGTCCTTTCTTAGCAGCAGGAAAAAGATGAATAATGGGTAAAAAGTGCCCCGCATATTTCTCTGCTTTAACCGAACCTACCCCTTCAACTAACAAAAATTCATCGATGTTTTTTGGTAGTTTACTCGCCATATCTTCCAACGTTTTATTTGAAAAAATAATATATGCTGGAACATTTTCGACTTTAGATAGTTCCGTTCGTACTTCTCTTAATGCTTCATATAAGTCTTGATTGACATGGCTTATAACAGTCTGAGAAGAAGATGACCTACCTGTTTGTTTATACGAACGTTCTTTAATCGATAAGCTTTCATCACCAACTAATAGTTTTTTCGCTAAAGCAGTTACATAAAGACCACGGTATTCAGTCACCCCTATATACCGATGCGCCACCAAAGATGAAATGATATCTCGAACTTGTTGTGCAGTGTACTCTTTCATAATGCCATGTGTTGTCAATTGTTCGAACTGATTATCTAATATGCGTTGATTACGACTGCCCCGTAAGACATCAACTACCATCGTCATCCCAAAGTTTGCTTTCATGCGTACAATACAAGATAGAACCATCTGCCCTTCTTTTGTTACATCAACCAACTTCAATTCTCCGAGACAATTTGAACAATTTCCACAAGGTTCAGTCGCATCTTCACCAAAATATTGTAAAATATAATTTCTTATACAACCGGTAAAATTAGCGTAACGAATCATAATCTCTAATCGTTCTTCAGCAGTCTCATCAGAACTCTGCCCGATTAAAAATTTGTTGGTCATAATATCTTGTGGATCGTAAAGTAGAATTGCTTCGGCATCTAATGAATCACGCCCAGCTCGACCTGCTTCTTGATAATAACTCTCCAAATCTTTGGGTAAGTTGTAGTGAATGACTTTGCGTACATCGGTTTTGTCAATCCCCATCCCAAATGCATTTGTCGCGACGATAATATTTGTTGTATCATTAATAAATGAATTATGTGATTGTTGCCTTTCTTCATTTGTCAATCCCGCATGATATTTATTAACCGCAAAGCCTTTTTGGCGTAAGTTTTCATGCAGCTTATCCACTTGTTTTCGTGTACTCGCATAAATAATAATCGCTTCTTCTTTATCCAACAATTGGTAAAGACTTGCATTACGATTGCTTGGTTCTACAACGGTGAATTTAATATTTGGACGATCAAAAGAATTAATAAAAACGCTGGGTTGTACCAACTCTAATTGTTTAACGATATCTTTTTGTACCATGTCTGTTGCTGTAGCTGTAAAACCTGCTACAATTGGCCGTGTCGGTAACCGCTCAATAAATTGATTGATATTACGATAACTCGGTCGAAAGTCAAAACCCCATTGTGACACACAGTGTGCCTCATCCACAGCCACTAGAGAAATAGACTGTTGCGTTAAGAATTGAACGAATCCTTCATTACTTAACCGTTCAGGTGCAACATACAATAATTTTAAATGACCTTGTCTTATACGATCCACAATCAATTGAAATTCATCATTTGAAATAGAAGAGTTTAAATAAGCCGCCGGGATATCTAGTTGTGTTAATGTATCCACTTGGTCTTTCATCAAGGATATGAGTGGTGATATAACGACTGTAAGTCCAGGTAGTATTAAGGCTGGCAATTGATAACAAATAGATTTTCCACCACCAGTCGGTAAAACACCTAATGCATCACCACCAGCTAATAGGGTATCAATAATATCTTTTTGCCCCGCCCGAAATGATGAATACCCAAAATGTTGTTGTAATACTGATTCTAATTGCACAAATAGTCGCTCCCCTTTTATTATCTTTCATTTGATTTATGTGAACAACTCATATTTTAACACACCTTATAGCTTCTATCAGAAGCATCCTAAGTAAAAAGAATCTATTTTTTAAAGATTGTTTCATGAATGACGGTTTGCTCTATCCTAAACAGTTTATAATCCTTAACGCAACTGAACATAATAGTAAATACTTTCATTTCTTATTAGGTGTCTGCCATTTTAAAATATGATTCTTACTATTAGCCATTGTTATTGTCTTTTTAAGTGAAATTTGGTAAAATGTCCTTATAAAGGGAAATCTAATGAAATATCCTTATAAACGGAAATAATTTACAATGTCATTTAGGAGGGATTTGAATGACAAGTTACTTTGCACTTATTGGTGATATTATTCAATCTAAACAAGTTACCAATCGCTCACAACTACAAGAGGCTATTAACCATGCGTTTGAGACAATTCATGAGCTGTATCCAGATTTGGTTCAATCAAAGTTTACATTAACGTTAGGTGATGAATTTCAGGCGTTGTTGACACCATCAAAAACCATTTTTAAGCTGCTGGATCATCTAGAAATGCTAATTCCTGTGCCATTTCGATTTGGCCTGGGTTACGGCACGTTATCTACTGACTTTAATAAAGATGTAAGTATTGGTGCTGATGGACCAGCTTATTGGAACGCACGAGAAGCTATAAACATTATTCATAATCAAAATTGGTCGGGTAAAACCAAAGGATATATCATAACAAAAGATGATAAATTTGATCGTACAATAAACAATCTGCTCTTACTGTCGGATACGTTAAAAGATGAATGGACAGATTTACAAAGAAAAACGTTTGAACAGATGCTAGCTGAACAGATTTATACAGATGATTTTAATCAAAAAGAATTTGCTGAGGAGTTAGGTATCTCTGCAAGCAGTCTAAGTAAGCGTCTGAATAATGGAAATATCAAAATATATCTGCATTCACGTAATACGATGGGGTATTTGTTGGAGGAATTTGATGAGTCTATTGAATAATATTACGCTTATTCTATTAATGTGTCATGTTCTTGGGGATTTCCAATTTCAAACTCAAGAGATGGCTGACGTAAAAACCAAATCATTATCAGCCTTAGCGAAACATTTACTAGTTCATGCTTTAGTATTAGCTATCTTCCCTATTCTCCTATTCGGCTGGGGATCACTTTCAGAAGTATGGTTGCTTAGCTTATTGGTTTGGTTTAGTCATTGTATAGTAGATGTTGCTAAGTTCTATTTAAAGAGCTGGGAAGCCCTAAGTCATGAGGTAGTTTACATAGTAGATCAATTAACTCATATTGGATTAATAATTTTGCTAAGTGAATATATCTTTAACCCTAGTATTACGTTAAGTTTTATAAGTGTAGACACGTTGAAATGGGTATTACTTTTTCTAGTTATTACTAAGCCGGCTAACATCTCTTTCAAAATTGTATTTCAAAAATATCAATTTGAAACGAAAACTCAAACGATACCAGGTGCAGGAGCTGTCATAGGTAATTTAGAAAGAGTTTTATCAGCTATATTCTTAGTAATGAATCAAATCACGGCGATAGGCTTTATATACACAGCAAAATCAATTGCTCGCTTTAAGGAAATAGAGGAAAACAAAGGGTTTGCTGAATACTATTTAATTGGAACTCTATTCAGTATTTTGTATGTTGTTGCAGCATACTTTATTATTATCGTAGTCTAAACTTTATACAAGAAGTACCAAAAGACACTTAAAAAGACCAGTATCAAAGAGAACTTCTTTGAATACCGGTCTTTTAATATTAGCTTATTTAGTTGTACCCTGCTTCTACGGCCCAAGACAATGCTTCAATATATGTGTCCATCACTCGTTCAGGCGCTAATTTACCTACCTTGTTTTGGCTTACAGTCCATAGAGTGTGGCTCTCGAAACCAATAACTTTATCTAACATCTCTTTTATCGTATTATCTTCACCTAATAAAGCATCTTTTACTTCAGTACTTAGTGCGAGTTCATCTAGTACTTCATCCATATCACGGTTTAAAATGTTATCAATCTCAGAAAAAGCGCCCGTTAAAAAATAAGAAGTTTTCTGTTCGTACTGACCTATTTCAATTGCTAGTTGCTCCATAAAGCGTCCGCGTATCAGGCAGGTACGAAGTAATTCTCTGTTTTCAACTGTTTCAGTAGTTTGTAGTATAAGTAAGTAAATCCATTTTCTGATTTCTTTCGTTCCGATTCTTACTAAAGCTTGTTTGATTGAAGTAATTTTAGTGCTTGTACCATGAAGTGCTGAGTTTGCTAACTTCAACAGTTTGTATGATAATCCGATATCCCCCTGGATAATCCTATCTAGCTTTTCAAAATTGATTTCTTTGTTTTCTAGTTCTGCTAAAATC
>CAMYQS010000079.1 GCA_947296835.1 uncultured Atopostipes sp. | reverse complement strand
TGTACAAGTAGACCATCGGCTAAATATTCAGATAAAGCGTCTAATACAGTATCCGCGCCACCATCCACTTCACCAACAGCTTTCATTGAAGAGTGCATCATAACAGTATCCGTACCTTGGATATTCATTTCATCAAGTTGCTTTAATAAGTCTGCTTTTGTATAAATTTTCATAACCTCCAATTAGTTTGTTAAATGAACCATAAAGTATTTTTTCTTACCGCGACGAACTAAGATAAAGCGTCCATCGTAACTATCGGCATCTGTTACAGTGTAGCCTAAATCTTGAATGCGTTCACCTTTTAAGTAAATTGCACCGTTTTTAATATCTTCACGCGCTTGACGTCTCGATGGTGAAATACCTGTCACATCGACTAATAAGCTAACTAAGTCCGTGTCTTCAAGCGTTGCTTCAAATGAAGGCACGTCTTTAAATGACATTTCAATTTGTTCAGCCGTTAAATCTTGAACGTCCCCAGAGAATAACGCTTTTGAAATCTTGATTGCTTCGTCTAATGCGTCTTGTCCGTGAACGAATTTTGTCATTTCTTCTGCTAATACTTTTTGAGCGACCCGTTTATGTGGTTCTTTTTCAGTTAACTCTGCTAATTCTTCAATCTCTTCTTTTGATAAGAAGGTGAAGTATTTCAGGTATTTGTCTAAGTCACGGTCGTCTTGGTTGAACCAGAATTGGTAAAATTCGTAAGGTGTTGTTTTCTCAGGGTCTAGCCAAACTGCGCCATCTGCTGATTTTCCAAACTTTGTTCCGTCTGCTTTTAATAGTAAAGGAATAGTTAAACCAAATGCTTCCGCTTCCGAACCTTCTTTTTTACGGATTAAATCTAAACCAGCAGTGATGTTCCCCCATTGGTCTGATCCACCTACTTGCAGTTGCACGTTTTCTTCTTTGAATAAGTGCAAGAAATCGATCGATTGGATGATTTGGTAACTAAACTCAGTAAATGAAATACCTGTATCTAAACGACTTGAAACCACATCTTTCGCTAACATTGTGTTGATGTTGAACTCTTTTCCGAACTCACGTAAGAAGTCTAAGAACTTCATGCCGCCTAACCAGTCCATGTTGTTGTATAAACGGATGCCAGAATCTTCTTCCCCTGCGTTAAATAATTTACGCATTTGCGCACTTAGTTTGTCCGCGTTTTCTTGTACTTGTTCCATCGTCTGTAGTTGACGTTCTGAAGCTCGCCCACTAGGGTCACCGATTGATCCCGTTCCACCACCAATTAAAACGACCGGTTGGTGCCCAGCCAATTGGAATCTCTTCAAGATCATAAAAGGAATCAAGTGTCCGATATGCATACTGTCTCCAGTCGGGTCAATCCCGCAGTATAAAGCAATACTTTCTTTCCCAACTAATTCGCGTAAGCCGTCTTCATCTGTTTGTTGATTAATGGCGTCACGCCATTCTAATTCATCAATAATATTCACTTTCTTACCCTCCCAATATTTTTAAAATCATCTTTTTATTTTTTGTGAGCTACTAAGGGATCTATAAATCCTTTATGCGCATAAGCGTCGTTTTCTTTAAACAAGAGCAACACGGGTTACCAGTTTTCTCAAGGTGCTTAGAAAAACAAAAATCCCGACAAAACATATTGTTTTGCCGGGACGAAAATTCCGTGTTACCACCCAAATTGAATAACGAGATGCATTATTCCACTCTTCCTTTTAACGCAAGGTTAAACGCTACGTATCGTAGTCTGCTCCAAGATGTAATTCGTATGCGTTGTATAGGCTAACTTCCACCAACGTTAGCTCTCTATGCTAGGGACAACGGTTACTACTAAGTCTCTTCATCGCTCACTGTTAATTTAACCATAATTATAAGTAAGGATGGGGTAAAAGTCAATTGCGAAAAGCCTTAAGTTTAACCTTTCGACTGAACGGGTGCTCAAAACGTATTCATTTCATGCGAAGTCTCTTCCCTGTATAATGAAAATAATTACAAAAAATTGACAACGTTACCTTTGCAAATGTGGTAAAATTAAAGGGCAAATTGTTTAGAGGCGAGGTAGGATATGAAGAAAATAGTATTTTTTGACGTGGACGGGACTTTAGTCACTCGCAACAACCATGTCCCGAAATCTACAAAGAGAGCAATTAAAGCATTAAAGAAGAATGGCATCATTCCAGTTATTGCAACAGGACGAGCACCCGTATTAGTTCGTGAAATTGTCGAGATGTTAAAAATCGACACCTTTATTGCGATGAATGGACAGTATATTGTTCATGAAGGAAAAGTATTGTATCAAAACCCGATACCGATAGATTTAGTTGATTCAATGGTGGATTTTGCGGTTGGTCGAAAAGACGGGATTATCTTGTCGACTGCGGATGAAATTATTGCCAATTCCGCGATTTCATTAGTCAATCGTGGATATTTATATATGTTTTTAAAAGGTTTAGTTGGTATTATTCCGGATCGGATTAAGGTCAGAATGTGGAACCGTATGATGAGTAAGGCGCCAGAAAAAGAGGCCTACGAAAATCAAGAAATCTTTATGATGAACATTAACGCGGATCAAGAACAACAAATCGCGTACGAAGAAGCTTTCGGGGACGACTTAACATTCACACGAGCAAATGAAATGTCGATGGATATTATTAGTAAAGGCATTTCAAAAGCGTCGGGTGTTGAAATGCTTGCGAAAGAATTGGGGATTTCAGTTGAGAATACCTATGCATTTGGAGATGGGTTAAACGACTTAGAAATGTTGCAACGAGTCGGTACAGGAGTGGCCATGGATAACGGCTTTGAAGAACTGAAAGCAGCCGCCGATATGGTGACAGATTCAGTCTTTAGTGATGGAATCACAAAAGGTCTACAAAAATTAGGTTTAATTTAAAAGAAGATAGCGAAAACACTGGAATTCTTAGCTACTAAGCTAAGGATTTTTGTGCTATAATCGTACTCGTATTTGACGGATTATGAAACTTAGAAAAGGATTGGTATCGTGTCAGAAAATAAAAATTATTATATAACAACACCCATCTATTACCCAAGTGGGAAATTACACATCGGGAGTGCCTACACAACAATTGCTTGTGATATTTTAGCGCGCTACAAAAGACTACAAGGTAATGATGTATTCTATTTAACAGGAATGGATGAGCATGGGCAAAAGATTCAAGATAAAGCAGCTGAAGAAGGTAAAAAACCACAGCAATTTGTCGACGAACATGCCGTTGAAATTGAAAAACTATGGGATTTATTAAACATTACAAATGATGATTTCATTCGTACAACAGAACCAAGACATAAAGATGTTGTTGGTAAAATATTTGAAAAATTATTAGCACAAGGTGACATCTACCTGGACCAATATTCAGGTTGGTATTCTGTATCGGATGAAGAGTTCTTTACAGAATCGCAACTAGAAGAAGTTTTCAAAGACGAAAACGGAAAAGTAACCGGTGGAATTGCACCAAGTGGGCATGAAGTGGAATGGGTTAGTGAAGAATCTTACTTCTTTAAGATGAGTAAATATGCAGATCGCTTATTAGATCACTATAACGAGCATCCAGAATTCATCCAACCCGAATCACGTAAAAACGAAATGATCAACAACTTTATTAAGCCAGGTCTAGAAGACTTAGCGGTTTCTCGTACAACATTTGACTGGGGTATTAAAGTACCTTCAGATCCAAAACACGTTGTTTACGTATGGATTGATGCACTAACAAACTACATCACAGCATTAGGCTACGACCCAGATTTAGGTGGCTTTGAGAACCAACCGGAATTATTCCAAAAGTTCTGGCCAGCTAACGTGCACATGGTTGGTAAAGAAATCGTTCGTTTCCATACGATTTACTGGCCGATTGTTTTAATGGCGCTAGACTTACCATTACCAAAGCAAGTCTTTGGTCACGGTTGGTTATTAATGCGTGACGGTAAAATGTCAAAATCTAAAGGGAACGTTATTTATCCTGATTTCCTAGTAGAACACTATGGTTTAGATAGCTTACGTTATTACTTAATGCGTGAAATTCCATTTGGTTCAGATGGTGTGTTTACGCCTGAAGATTACGTAACGCGTACAAACTCTGATTTATCAAACGACTTAGGAAACTTACTAAACCGTACTGTTGCGATGATTAACCAATATTTTGATGGTGAAATCCCAGCTTATAATGGTTCGAAAACTGAATTTGATAAAGAATTAGAAGCTCAAGCAGCAGAAACGATTGAGCAATACGATAATTTATTAGATAAACTACAATTCAACGTTGTGCTACAAGATATTTGGAAACTTATTTCACGAACGAATAAATATATCGATGAAACAACACCTTGGGTTCTAGCACGTGAAGAGCGCATGGAAGAGTTATCGAACGTAATGGCTCATTTAGTTGAGAGCTTACGTATAGCTGGAACGCTATTGCGTCCATTCTTAGTGGAAACACCAGAGAAAATCGCCGAACAATTAGGCTTAACCTTTGAAGAAGACATGGCATTCGATAAGCTGACTTTCGGTCAGTTCCCAGAAGGTCGTCAAGTCATTGCTAAAGGTGAGCCACTATTCCCACGCTTAGATGTTGAAAAAGAATCAGCAAACATTCAAGCTGAAATGGCACCAGCAGTAGAAGAAGCAACAGAATGGAATCCAGAAGAAGTAAAACTATCTTCGGTAAAAGATTCTGAAATTAACTTTGAACAATTTGACGCAGTTGAATTAAAAGTAGCTGAAGTTGTGGATTGTACGAAAGTTAAAAATGCTGATAAATTATTAAACTTCCGTTTAGACGCGGGAGATGAAGGTGGCGACCGTCAGATTCTTTCAGGTGTGGCAGAATTCTATCCAAACCCAGAAGAATTAATCGGTAAAAAAGTCATCGTTGTTGCAAACTTAACAGCACGTAAAATGCGCGGTGAAGTGAGTCAAGGTATGATCTTATCATCAGAAGACGAAGCAGGAAACTTAGCTTTATTAGAGGCTCCGGCTGGTATGCCAAACGGCGCAATTGTTGGCTAATGAATAGCGTAAATGAAAGAGCAAGGGATACTTGCTCTTTTACTTTTAGCTCATAAGAATAAAGGAA
Organism: uncultured Atopostipes sp.; assembly: GCA_947296835.1. Classification (GTDB taxonomy): domain Bacteria; phylum Bacillota; class Bacilli; order Lactobacillales; family Carnobacteriaceae_A; genus Atopostipes. The sequence continues at coordinate 1,864 of CAMYQS010000079.1, read as the reverse complement.
TGAAACGATGTTATTTGATACGCATACACATTTAAACGTAAAACATTTTGAAAAAGATGAAGCGGAAGTCGTTCAACGCGCAATAGACGCAGGTGTTACGCAAATGGGCGTTATCGGTTTTGATAATGAAACCATTGTAAAAGCACTTGAACTAAGCGAAACCTATGAAGGCATCCATCCAGTTATTGGTTGGCATCCGACTGAAGCGGGAAGCTATACAGATGCTGTTGAGGAAAACCTAATCGATTTAATCAAGAAACATAAGATTGCGATGATGGGTGAAATGGGGCTGGATTACCATTGGATGGAAGATCCGAAAGAGACCCAACAAGAAGTATTCCGACGTCAAATCCGCGTTGCAAAAAAAATGAAACTTCCAATTACCGTGCACAACCGCGAGAGTACAGAAGATGTTTACCGTATTTTAAAAGAAGAGCACATTGAAGATGTGGGTGGCATTATGCATAGCTTCAACTTGGATTCAGAATGGATGGAACGATTTTTAGACTTGAATATGCACATTTCATTTAGTGGTGTTTTAACATTCAAAAAAGCACTGGAAGTGAAAGAGAGCGCGAAACTTGTGCCTTTAGACCGGGTACTGATTGAAACAGATGCACCATACTTGAGTCCGCAACCGTATCGCGGCAAGCGTAATGAACCGAGTTATGTTCGCTATGTAGCAGAAGAATTAGCGATGTTACGCGACATGTCCTTTGAAGAAATTGCAAAAATTACAACTGACAATGCCAATCAATTATTTGGCTTTACGAAAGAGTAGCGTATGAAACCAAAAATAAAAGAAGTTATCGTTGTTGAAGGAAAGAGCGACACGCTTAAAATTCAGCAAGCAGTAGAGGCAGATACCATTGAAACACAAGGTTTAGCCTTAATGGAAGAAACGTTGGAACTGATTGAACACGCCCAAGAAACCAGAGGGGTAATCGTCTTCACGGATCCAGATTATCCAGGTGAAACCATTCGTAAGTGGATTACAGCAAGAGTGCCAGATGTGAAGCACGCTTTTATTATTCCAGATGAAGGGGTACCTAAGTTTAAAGGAACGCTAGGAATTGAACATGCATCAAATGAAACGATTCGTGAAGCGTTGCAGGGTCTGTACTCTATTTCATCCGATAGTGAACCGATTGTCTCAAGCGAATTTTTACGTGAAGCCGGGTTAAGTGGTGGAAAAAATTCAAAAGAGATGCGCATTCGTCTCGGTGAAAAGCTACGTATTGGCTACACGAATGGGAAACAACTACAAAAAAGATTAACGATGTTTGGCATTTCAAAAGAAGAAGTCGAACAAGCCTTACAAGAAATGAAAGAGGAGGGAACCAATGAGTAATCATATAGATATCGCAACACCTACCCGTACAAAAGAGATTCTAGATAAGTATAATTTGAGTGCTAAGAAAAGTTTAGGTCAGAACTTTATTGTCGACACAAATATTTTAGGCAACATGGTTGGCGCAGGGGATGTCGATGAAAACACAACCGTTATTGAAATTGGACCGGGGATTGGTGCATTAACAGAACAAATCGCAAAAGTCGCAAAAGAGGTGTATGCCTTTGAAATAGACGAGCGTTTCTTAACGGTTCTGGACGATACATTGTCGCCTTATTCAAATGTGACGGTGATCCATCAAGATATTTTAGAAGTGGATTTTGAAGCTTTTCAAGAGAAATATTTAGGAGACGTTGAGCGTTTAGTCGTCATTGCGAATTTGCCTTACTATATAACAACACCGATTATCATGCATTTACTCGAGAGTTCTTTACCAGTCGAACAAATGCTGTTGATGATGCAAAAAGAAGTGGCTAACCGCTTAGAAGCTGTGCCGAGTACAAAGGCATACGG
>CAMYQS010000078.1 GCA_947296835.1 uncultured Atopostipes sp. | reverse complement strand
GGTCCATTTATCGACAATCGCAGGTTCTCCTCTTTGTAGGAAGTTCCCACTCATGACCGCAATCACAACATCCGGTTGTAATTGTTGTCGTATTTGTTCGATTTGGTATTGATGCCCATTATGAAATGGATTATATTCTGCTACTATGCCACAGCTCTTCATTTCATCCAGTCCTTACTTACGTGCTTTGAAAAACCAACGGGTATTTGCGCCCGTTATTTCTTGGTCAAAGTCAGCACTCGCTTCAATAGTTGTAAATCCTGCTTCTTTTAACATCTCTAAATATTTTTCGATTGGATAAGTACGTTCTTGATGTAATTCCATTTCACGCTCGTACGTCCCATCTTCTTTTTCAATAAAAAATGACAAGTCGTGCTCAATTGAGTCCGCATGCTCACCCGGGAAACTGTCCCACATGAACACGATACCCGGCAGCTCATCGTGATAAGAATAGCCATCTAAGCTTTCGATATGCTCAGTCGTAAAAACGTCAAATAGGAAGACGCCACCCTCTTTTAAGTGTGTATAAGCTTCTTCGAATGTTTGCTTGAAATCTTCTGTCTCCGGTAAATAGCAAAGCGAATCACAATAACTGATGATCGCTTCGTACTTGCCAAAGTCTGTTAAATCGCGCATATCCCCTTGTATTAATGGGAAACGAACATCTGCGTCTTCTTGGCGAACTTGCGCCAGTGACAGCATTTCTTCGGATAAGTCGAGGCCTTCTATCGCATAGCCCGCTTCTTTTAGTAAAATACCCAATTGTCCATTTCCACAGCCTAATTCTAAAATGGAAGCCCCTGAAGGCACGTGTGTTTGAGTATAGTCACGCCATTTCAGGAAAATTTCATCATCCATTAATTCATTATAAACTTGGGCAAAGACTCCGTAAGTCATTACTCAACAATCCATTGTGAAACGTCTACTGACTCAGCTTCTGCCCATAGGCTTTCTAGGCGGTAGTGGCTACGCTCGTCTTCATCGAATACGTGGAATACGACGTCGCCTAAGTCGATTAGAACCCAGTTCCCGTCTTGTTTTCCTTCAATGTTTATAACGTTTACGCCTGCTTTTTCAGCTGCATCGATAATGCTCTCCGCGATTGCGTTCACTAAACGTGAGTTTGATGCATGTGTAATTACGTTAAAATCTGTCACGATTGATAAACCGCGCATGTCAATCGCTACGATATCTTTCGCTTGACGGTCATCCGCTGTGCGAACGACCAATTCTAATAATTCTTCTGGTGTTTTTGTCATTTAATTATATCCTCCGATTACTTTGGTATCCAAGCGTTATATGAATCAATCGCTTTTGGATATATTTTTTTCTTACGCTCAATTAAATCAACAATGGTGTCTCTAATTTTAAGTTTGATTACTTTATCAAGAGACTTCTCTGCTAATTTTCGTGCTTTTTTGACGCCATCAAAATCACGGCCAGGCTCAATATAATCTGCCACAAAGACTACTTTTTCGACGCCTGTCATTTCAGGGGCTCCAACGGTATGGTACGTGATTGCTGTTAAAATTTCTTCGTCTGTAATTTCAAAATCACGTCTTGCTTGTACCGCTCCGACTGGGGCATGCCAAATCTGGCTGCCGAATTGTAGTAAGTCGAGATCGAGATTCTCACTGATGACTAGATCACGCATTTCACTATCTGGCTCTTCTTTAGCCACGTCATGTAATAATGCCGCAATACTTGATTTTTCACGATCAATATCATACTTCTCAGCAAGTTCAAGTGCCGTTAATTCGACACGTAGTACGTGCTCAAAACGTTTCTTAGATAAACGTGCACGAACCTCTTCAATGATATCTTCTCGAGTCAGTGACGTGTATTTTCCTGTGTACTCAATCGGTTGTTTCGTCATCTTGATACAATCCTTCCAAGGCAATATAGTTCCGTACATCTTCCGGGACAAGGTATTTAATGGAGCAATCTTGCGCTACTTTTTTGCGGATGTTTGATGAGCTAATATCGGCACCCGGAATATCCACCATGATGATTGGATAATCTGTTTCACTCAAATAGCCTGGTCGATTTACGCCCACAAATTGGACTAATTGAACCAGTTCATCAATTTTGTACCAAGTTGGCATATCCACAATCATATCAGCACCCACAATAAAGTAAAAATCAACTGTTGGGTATAGCTCGATAAGTGCTTTCATTGTATCGTAAGTATAATTTTTGCCACCTTGATCCACTTCAAATCGTTCGATTTCAAAGTCTGGATTATCCATTGTGGCTAATTCAAGCATATGCACGCGCACATCTGAAGCGATTGTCGTCTTCGTAACCGACACGTGCGGGGGTTCAGCGGTTGGCATAAAGAAAATCTTATCCAAATCTAACTGGTCCTTTACCTGCTCTGCCATAATTAAATGACCGAGATGTGGTGGATTAAATGTTCCACCTAAGATACCCACTTTATCACGCTTACTTGTACGAATCTCTTCAATTAAAACTTCTGGTTCCTGCACAATTGATTTCTTACTCAAGTCTGCTTCGTCCCTTTCAACTATATTTTTAAAATTTTAATGATTAATCAAACACGACCGCATCTCCAGTAACAACGACGTCAAAGTAATTTTCAACACTTTGTGCGGTATACGATAAGTTAAAGACCGCATCAAATTTACCGGTTTCGATATCGTCTTTGATTTCATCCAAGATCGCGTTGTAGGCTTTTATATACCCTGCACGCGCTGTAACGGTTTTGAATAATCCTGGTCGGACGCTATTCGCGTAAACGACGGGTTGCTGGTACACAAAACCTTTTGGAATTGCGTTGTTACTAATGATTGGACTATCTGTCTTGAAGCGCTGGTCTACCCCTTGCTCTTCGGTTCTCATTTCAGTATCGGGTGTTGCTTTTGGCTCTTCCCATTTTTGCTCTGCTGGAAATTGTTCTTTGCTTTCAGCCGGAAGATGCTTCATCTCTTCCATATTACCTTCTCTGTTTTCTTCCATAAGAATGTGCCCCCACTCTTCTTCGTCGACTTCTGTTGGTTCTTCTTCAACAATTTCTGTCGGCATAGCCGGTGTTACTGCTACCGGATCGGGTATCGCATTTTTGTCACGCTCTGGCATGACTTCGTAAAACAGCTCTACGGATTCGCGGTTAATAGTCAGTAATTCTTGTAAGACTTTATAGTCCTCTTCTTGTGAAATGGAACCCGCGCCAAAAATGAACGATTCATATGGGATCCGCATTTCTAACTGATCTTGATTTTTGGTTATTGAAAGTTGATTATCAAACGTCGCATAGCCATAATGAATCCCCATCGGTGTGCTGTAGTCACTCGTCGTTGTATAAGCTATAAAGTTCGAGTGCACAATGAGCACGGCTGCTTGTGTTTTTCCAAATAAAGCCCCTTTCGGTTCGCCAATTATGACTGCCTGAAATTCTGGGTTAAGCTTACCAAAGTTGTTTTGATCGTTTAAGTGATCGAACAACTGCTTTGGCGGCTTCTTCATGAATGCTTCTATATAACCCTTTGCGTAGTCGACGTCTTTACCTGGAAAGTCATTTACATAAAAATCTTCATTATAAATAATTTTTTCCATTGATATCCCAACCTTTCATCGCTAAATCATCGATCTTAGTTAGATTTTGGTAGTTTTAGTGAATATTTTTGATATTTTTCTTCTGTAGCTGGTAAGTATAGTACTAATACTTTACCAATTACCTGAACAACTGTAATGTCTGAGTTGTCTTCGATAAATGTTGCAGCTTCTTTTGCAGTAATTGTTGCGTTTTGTAAAACTTGTACTTTCATTAATTCACGTTTTGATAACGCGTCTTCGTATTCAGCTAACACATCTTCTGAAATATCGTTTTTCCCAATTTGAAATACTGGATTCATGTTGTGTGCTTGTGAACGTAAGAAACGTTTTTGTTTTCCTGTTAATTTACTCATTATGTTCTCCTCTAGTTTAAATAATTGCTTTTCTGATATAAACGCCGATATCTTCTGGCGCCCACATTGATACGTGTGCAGGTGTTTCGTGAACTGAAACCCATCCTAATCCTGAAACAACAATATCTGATGGTTGTTTCACAACGAATGAATGCTTCACTAATTTTGGCGGGTTGTCCGCGTCAATTTCACCTGGAGGCGTTAATAGCGCACCCACGTGGTTTTCATACAGTTCATCTGCATTTTCTAATTTCGTACGGTGTAATGGCACTTCGTTTGATTTGTAAAAGGCAATCCCTTGTTTACCAGGACCTTTTTCGTAATCGAAACGAGCTAATCCGCCTAAAAACACAGCTTGCTGTTCTTCTAATTGATAGATTACGGGTTTAATTTCACGCCTTGGAATCACTTTTTTCAGGTCTTGTTTTGATAGACTGTTTGTCATGTTCGCGCGTAAAATAATTCCAGGTGTATCGATAATCGCTTGACCATCGTCCAATGGAATTTCAATACTTCCTAATGTCGTCCCTGGGAAGTATGAAGTCGTGATGACGTCTGGAGAGTCTGTCGCAATATTAATGATTTGGTTAATAATTGTCGACTTTCCAACGTTTGTTGAACCGACGATATAAACATCGCGGCCTTTACGCACTTTGTCGATTTTATTCATTAACGTACGAATGCTGTCTTTGTTCAGCGCACTTGTTAAAATAACTTCAAGTGGTCTTAGGCCAACTTCTTCGACACGTTCTGTCATCCATTGACGGATACGACCTTCACCGATTGCTTTTGGTAATAAGTCTGTTTTGTTTCCAACGATAATTAGCGGGTTTTTACCGGCGAATCGTTGCATACCTGTAATTAAGCTACCGTTGAAATCAAAGACATCAATGACGTTTACAACTAATGCATCTTTTGAACTGATTTCATTCAGCATCGTTAAGAAGTCATCATCTGTTAATTCAACATCCGATACTTCGTTGTAGTGACGCAAGCGGAAGCAACGTTTACAGTAAATATCCGTTAGTTCTTCTGCTGGTTTATTTAATACCGATGACGGCACAAATCCTGCTTTGTTCTCTGTTTCTGATTGAAGTTGTGCCCCACAGCCGATACAGTGGACCATTTCATTATCTAATTGGCTCATCTAAAGAATCTCCCCATTTCATATTTGGATCCGATTGAATTAAAGCATTCATTACTTTTAATTCGATAAAACGATTAAACTTGGTATTCCAAGCATCTGAAGCTAATATTGGCTTTACTAATACGTTTCGCACGCCAAAACGATTGGATGCTAATACGTCGGTCATAATTTGGTCACCGACCATTAGAATCTGCTCTTTTGGTAGTCCTAATTTTTCTTGCGCTTTACGTAAGCCTCGACGGGAAGGCTTCAGACTACGTGGTATGTAATCTAATCCTAAATGATCCGCAACGAGTTTCACTCGCTGATCTGAGTTGTTTGATAGTATTATGACGGGAATATCGGCTTTTTTCATGTTTTCAATCCAAAGAATGGATTCTTCAGTCGCTTCCGGGTTATTCCATGCAATCAATGTGTTATCTAAATCTGTCAGAACTGCTTTTATATTATTTTTTTCTAATTGTGCTGGTGTGATCGAGTAAATCGATTCGACCATCCACGTAGGTTTAAACCATTTTATCATAATCTTACCCTTTACTATTTCATATTTTTTTTAATACCAAAAACAGAGAGCACGTTAAGTACTCTCTATCTTTTTTAATCCTGTTCCGGTAATACAGGTTGCGTTAATTCTAAAACTTCCATTGCGATGAAATCAATGTTGTCAAATTCTTGTTCATCGATTTCTATTGTTAAATCATTCAAGATGAATACTTTTCGATCATGGTCATAGGTTACTTGTACTCGCTCGACACCGTCTACTTCAAATCGACGGACTTGTAAGTTATCTGTTTTATCTTCCATCATCGCCTCTAAACGATGAACGATTGGTACTATTCTTGATGGTTTCATTTTATCCAAACCTTTCTATACACTTTTTGTGTCATTCTCATTCCTTATTTTACCAAATAATGCATGAAATAACAGCAAATTCGTTCAAGAGATTACATAATAAGCAGTTGTAAGGGTTTTAAGTGAAAGTTTTCGTGTGGAAATCTTTTGGGGATAGAGGCGATGGATGAAATAGATGGAAGTGATTTGGAAGAAATGACATTGAAAGTGCAGAATATTGGGTTGGGTTAGGATCGGATTAAACCGTTTACCGGATCAGTCCATGAGTTACAGAAAGATGGACGCATTTTACGAAAACACCAAAAAAAGTGCTGACTCTGCAACAGCACTTTTCCGGTATCTTCTATAGAAGACTCAATTATTCTATTCGTTCCACCATAGCTTAATTAAAGCTTGTGTACCATCGTCGCCGTGCCCTTTTTCTTCCAGTGTTTTATAAAGTGTATAGGCTTGTTTAGTGGACGGCAGATTTAAATTCATTTTCTCTGCTTCGTCTAATACAATCTTCAGGTCTTTTACAAAATGTTTGACGAAGAATCCTGGTGAGTAGTCTTCCGTTATAATACGCGGGGCGTAATTACCTAAAGACCAGTTTTGTGCTGCTCCGCCATTTACTGTTTTGATGACTTCTTCTAGTTTCAACCCAGCTGCTTTCGCATAAACTAACATTTCTGTCATACCCGTCATAGTGCCGGCAACCATAATCTGGTTCACCATCTTTGTGTGTTGGCCGCTGCCTGCAGGACCAAATAAATTAAGCGAGCCTGAAAATGTATCGAACAGTGGACGGACTGTTTCAAATGCAGTCTCTTCTCCTCCAACCATAACAGTTAGCGTGCCATTCTTCGCACCTAAGTCTCCACCTGATACTGGGGCGTCAAGACTAGCGACTTTCATTTCAGCCGCTTGTTCTGAAATACGAACGGCTAAAGCAGGTGTGCTTGTCGTCATGTCGACAATAATTTTTCCTTCAGAAAGGCCTTCAAAAATTCCCGCATCTCCAAAGTAAACTTCTTCCACATCTGTTGGGTAACCCACAAT
>CAMYQS010000077.1 GCA_947296835.1 uncultured Atopostipes sp. | reverse complement strand
GGTGTAACCAATTCCGGTTGCGCTTCACTGAAGTCTGTTTGGATATAAGGATGAAATAAACGGTCCCCTAAAGAATGTGGATGATCCGTCATCGCTAACTTTTCATTTTCATCGGTTCTTAACCCTTCTTTTTCGATACCAACGTTCGCTTCGAAAAACAATTTTTGTAAGTCATTATTTTTAATCAATTCTTGTAAATTCATTGCTACCCCTCTATCTCTACTAATGCATTCCCTATGATATTAACATGAATGCTCACTGATTTGTATGAAATGCGTTCCAGAATACGTTTCTTTTTTTATACAAGAACAAACGTTTTGTTTCAATGGTTTTAAATGGCTTTGCATGTTATAATAAGTAGTAATTATGTATGAAAGGAGCATTCCTTTGAATCAACCATTAGCCTATCGTATGCGACCAACATCGATAGAAGGAATCGTTGGACAAGAACATTTAGTAGGTGAGGAAAAAATTATCTGGCGCATGGTGAAAGCCAAGCGACTATCTTCGATGATTTTGTATGGCCCACCTGGAATTGGTAAAACGAGTATCGCAAGTGCTATCGCTGGCTCAACCAAATATGCTTTTAGAATGTTAAACGCTGGAACCAACACTAAAAAAGATTTACAAATTGTCGCTGAAGAAGCGAAAATGAGTGGCAGTGTCGTTTTACTGCTAGATGAGATTCATCGACTCGATAAACCTAAACAAGACTTTTTGCTCCCGCACTTAGAAAGCGGAAAAATTATTTTAATTGGTGCAACGACAGAGAATCCATATATTTCGATTCAGCCTGCGATCCGTAGTCGTTCTCAAATATTTGAACTAAAACCGATTACACCTGAAAATATTCAGATTGCACTTGAACGAGCGATAAACGATGAAGAAAATGGTCTGGGCCATTTAGATATTGAACTATCAGAAGATGCTATGCTTCACCTTGCACGCACAACGAATGGTGATTTACGTAGTGCACTGAACGCTTTAGAGTTAGCTGCTGAATCTACTGAAGCTAACAAAGACGGTAAAATTAAAATCACACTAGATATCGCAGAAGAATGTTTACAACGAAAAGCTTTAACACACGATAAAGATGGCGATGCCCATTATGATGTGATTTCAGCCTTTCAAAAATCCATTCGTGGAAGTGACGTTCATGCTGCTCTTCACTATTTAGCACGGTTAGTTGAAGCGGGTGAGCTACAAATAATTTGTCGTCGCTTAATGATCATAGCTTATGAAGATATCGGATTAGCCAATCCAGCAGGTGCTGCTCGCGCAGTTACGGCAGTTATGGCAGCTGAGAAAACAGGTTTTCCAGAAGCGCGTATTCCATTAGCAAATGCGGTTATTGAATTAGCTTTATCGGAAAAATCAGACTCAGCCATTGCTGCAGTCGATGCTGCCCTATCGGATGTTCGAGCAGGTAAAGGTTCTGCTGTCCCTGACCACTTGAAAGATGCGCACTATCAAGGTGCCGCTGATCTTGGTCGAGGCGTCGGATACAAGTTCCCACACAGTTACGAAAATGGCTGGGTGAAACAACAATATTTACCTGACACCATCGTTAATGCGAAATATTATTCACCAAAACCAACTAGTCGCTTCGAGACCGCACTCTCAAGCCAATATGAAAAGTTCCACAAAGATAAATTATAAAAATCTATCCGAAAGCCTTTACATTTTATAAAAACTGAGCTATTATATCTTCAGTAGTTAAAGAGCAGTTCCAAGAACTGCAAACACTTCCTTTTTGACAGTCAATAAGGAGTGTGCTATTATTTAGTTAGAAATAGATATCTGATGTGTACGCGATACCTGATAATGCGTGAACCCTACAAGTAATTATGATAAGGGATCCTAATTAGGTGGATACTGACAAGCCTTTTCACTTGGAAGTCAAAATCCAACTATGTGGAGCCCACCTGCAACTAGCGGGTTCAAAAGTAACGGGTAACCAAACGGCACAATCGGATATCTTTTTTATATTAATGAAATGTAAGCACTTACAATTCGTATTGATGTTCACTTAGGCCTTTATCTTAGGAGGGGTAAAGATGACGAAAGAAGATTACCAAAATGTCATGGTAGCAGTCGATGGTTCCAAAACTTCTGAAGTAGCGTTTAAAAAAGCAGTTGATATTATTAAGCGAAATAAAGGTACATTATTTATTGCTCATATCGTAGACACTCGAACGTTGCAAGTCTTTCCTCAATATGATCGTCCAATGAATAGTTCCGAATTTTTAGATCAACAAGCCAATGCGGCTAATACGACATTAACTAAATACAAAGAATGGGCAGAGCAACGCGATGTAACAGATGTAGAACTCATTATTAAAAATGGTTCACCAAGAACTGAACTCGCGGATATTCTTCCTAATGAATATAATATAGACTTACTTATTTTAGGGGCTACAGGTCTGAATGCGATTGAGCGTGCATTTGTAGGGTCTGTTTCACAATATGTTGTTCGTAATGCTCCTAGCGACATTTTAATCGTACGGACAGACGATACAGTCGACAGTGAGCCAATCGTCTAACTTAAATATTAGCCATAATCATCCTAAAAACTAAATACAAATTGAACTAAACTTCTGTTGAGTCTTGAGAATACTGACGGCGGTTTAGTTCTTTTTGTTTTTGATTGTTCATTTCACAAAAAGAAAAAGCCAACTCAATCCATGAGCTGGCTTTAAATCTATTGGTTAAATCTTATTAGTTAGCTAAGTTTTTGAAGTACTCAACGTCACGAGCAATCACTAATTCTTCGTCTGTTGGAATTAAGATTACTTTAACTTTTGAGTCGTCTGTAGAAATAATACGTTCTTTTCCACGTACGTTGTTCTTCTCTTCATCTAACTCAATTCCTAAGAATTTGAAGTTATTGATGATGTTTTGACGTGTTTCTGGCGCGTTCTCACCGATACCAGCTGTGAAGACAATGGCATCTGCACCTTCCATTTTAACCATGTATTGAGCAACATAGTTACGTACACGGTCCTCGAAGATACGTAGTGCAATTTCAGCACGCTCATTACCTTCAGCTTCTGCAGCTTCTAGGTCACGCATATCACTTGAAACGCCTGAGATTCCTTTTAATCCAGATTGGTTGTTAAAGATGTCAATCATGTCTTGAACATCTGTTAACTCTAATCTGTTCATTAAGTATGGAATTAATGACGCATCGATGTCACCCGTACGAGTTCCCATTGTAACTCCAGCTAATGGTGTGAAGCCCATTGATGTATCAATTGACTTACCATTTTCAACTGCTGTAATTGATGCACCGTTACCTAAGTGACAAGTAATGATTTTTAGGTCTTCAAATGGTTTGTCTAATATTTCAGCTGCACGCTCTGCTACGAATTGGTGGCTCGTTCCGTGTGCACCGTATTTACGCGCATCAAAATCTTCATAGTATTCGTATGGAAGACTATATAAGTAGTTTACCGCTGGCATTGTTTGGTGGAATGATGTATCAAATACAGCCACACTTGTAATGTTTGGTAAAACTTTTTTGAATGCACGAATTCCTGTAACGTTTGCAGGGTTATGTAAAGGTGCAAGGTCATTTAGGCTTTCGATTTGTTCAATTACTTCGTCAGTAATTAATGACGATTCGCTAAAGATTTCTCCTCCAGCAACAACACGGTGTCCAACACCTTCGATTTCGTTGATGTCTGTTAGAACCCCTAGATCGTCTAATTTTTCAAGTAAAAGTTCTACAGCAATTTCATGGTTGTTGATATCTAGAACATCTTCGTATTTTTTACCTTCACCGTATTTGATTGTGAAGATTGAATTGTCTAATCCGATTCTTTCAACAATTCCTGAAGCAATCGTTTCTTCTGCTGGCATTTCATATAATGTCCATTTTAGACTTGAACTACCCGCGTTTATCGCAATTGTTTTTGCCATTTTCATTCTCCTTAAAATATATTATTTAATATTATCTTTTTTCCAATTGGTTATTTCACCTAAGAAGGATTTCATCGCATCCATATCTTTAAAGTCAGGTGCGTTACTAAATAGTACTTCATTTACTTGTTTCGCACTATCGCCTTTTTTCTGTATAACGAATACAGATTTACGAGAAGCTTCGTTTTTAAAGATCGCACGAGGTAGTTGAATCACTGCCTGCATGTAACCGACCTCTTTTAAGTAGTTAACAAGTACTGAGAATTTTTCATCATTAAATGCATTACTTGGCAGTAAAAAGAAACCATATCCATTATCTTTTAAATAGTTTATTGACTGTTCGATTAATAAATAATGACTGTATGATTTTTCATCTTTTCCTGTAAAACGCGTTTCATAATCCTTAATCGTCTCTTCTACTGGGTAGTAGCCAATTGGTAAATCGGCGATTGCTACATCAGCTGGAGTAATTAGTAGATTCGTTAATGCATCTTGATAAAATAAATTGATTGGTGTTCGTTGAAATGTTGAGTTCGTTGATGCTAGAGAAAGCATTAACTCATCATTATCTACCCCAGTTAATTCAATTTCACGGTTAGGTGCTTGATTTAAAAAGTGGTGGATAGTGAGTAATAAGTTTCCAGTTCCAACGGTTAAATCCGCTAAATGAATCTTCTTTTGCGGTTCAGCAATTATTTCAATTAAATAAGCAATAAGTGAACCGATTGAGTCAGGAGTCATTTGATGATTTGGTTGAACATAATCTTCTTTAATCCCACGAAGCATCGCTAATTGCATTGCTTTACGGATCGTTTCAGGGTCAAATTTATCGAGTTCTACCTCTTCATAAGTTTCTTCTAATTCTTTTACAATTTCATCGGATAAAATTCCATCTTCATTGTAAACAGAACCTTGATCAATAAGATTCTCTGCACTATGAATAAGGGCTTCAAGATATGGTATCTCAAGCGCCTCTTTTAGTACTTTGGTTGAGTTATCCAATGTGTGAAACAAATCTATTTCAGTTGTCTTCACGATATATTTTCACACCTTTTTTATAATGCTTTTTAAAAAACAGCTACACTTATAGTAGCTTATTCTCTGTTTTACGACAAGTAAATTTTATTAAAAAAGACCACATCCCCGCTAACTAGTAACTGAGTTGTGATCTGTTTTTTGATATTTAATTTGCTACAGGGTATACTGAGACTTGTTTCTTATCGCGTCCACGACGCTCAAATTTAACAATACCATCAATTTTAGCAAATAATGTATCGTCTCCACCACGACCAACATTGTTACCTGGGTAAATTTTAGTACCGCGTTGACGGTATAAAATAGAACCACCTGTAACGACTTGACCGTCACCTGTTTTAGCGCCTAAACGTTTTGAGTGAGAATCACGTCCGTTTTGAGTAGATCCCCCACCTTTTTTAGTCGCAAAAAATTGTAAGTTCATTTTTAACATGTTAGTTGCACCTCCATTACTTGTAAGCTAATTTTATATTATAAAATATTAGTTCTAGACACAGAGATAAATTCTCCGTAAGACTCTTCAATATCAGATAAAGAATAAAAAAGTGATGCTAATAAGATTTGAGCTGTTTGCTGTTGAGTTTCATCTGAGATCTCTGGCAATGTCAATTCTAGGTAGCCGCCCTCTTCTTCATTCATTTCAAGGTCAGGTTCTACATCCGCTAAACGCGTTAAGTTATTCGCTGTACCAATCGTTAAGGCTGAAACAGCTGAACAAACTAAGTCATGTCCGTATGGACCAGACTCTGCATGCCCTGAAAGAGTGAAATTCGTATATTGATTATCTTTAAAATCAAATTTTGCATAGATCATGTAATCACTTCTTATGCGTTGATTTTTGAAATAGATAATTTAGTGTATGGTTGACGATGTCCTTGCTTACGGTGTGAATCTTTACGACGTAAGTAACGGTAAGTTGTTACTTTCTTCGCACGACCTTGCTTAACGATTTCAGCTTCAACACTCGCTCCGTCAACAAATGGCGCTCCGAATTTAGAGTTGTCTCCACTTACAAATAATACTTCGTCAAATGTTACTGTATCACCAGCTTCTCCTGGTAATTTTTCAACGTAGATTTCTTGTCCTGCTTCAACTGTGAATTGTTTTCCACCTGTTTTGATAATTGCGTACATATTTGTGCACCTCCTAATTAATTAAGTATCTAAGACTCGCCGTTACAAGAGGTATATTGCTATACACTTAAGACTTGTACACGAGCGGTTGTAGATGTGGCTAACACAAATACAACACAGATTATTATACCAACATTCATTTGCCACGTCAAACACAATTGACCTTTATTTTAACTAAAAAAGAATTTAATGTTGAGTTCTGATGAAATTCTGATGGGATTGCAGTTTATAGAGGTGGTGGATTGTTTTTAAAAACGGAGATGCGACAAAGACGGACACCTGTGTCGCATGTTTCACTAACTTGTGACACTACCGCTTACTTCTGTCGTGTGTTCCAAGAGTCGTCCATCTTTTTGGTATTGGTGGACTGATTCGGTAAAGTAGTCCATTTTTCTGAAATTGGTGGACTGATTCAGTAAATGCGTCCATCTTTCTGATATTGGTGGACTGGTTCAGTAAATTTAACTAGACCCCTATTACTGGACACTTAATATTATAGTAATATATATCTAGACTTAGTGATAGATAAGAATAATAATCTAGACACTAGGTATATTCCTTAAAATAAATCTAGACAAAGGGGTAAAAATTATGATGTTAACCAAAGAAGAGATAACTATATTAAAACAGTAAACTTATGACACCTTCACTCTCTCAAATCAAAAAAGAGAAACCGATTCAGTCGTATGCTGAATCGGCTCCCTTTTCATTTTTAACTAGTCTGTTTTATTGAAGTTAAAGATTCGCTTCCAGAAAGGTAGCTTTTCTTCTTTTTCTTTTATGGTTAATAGAGGAACGGACTCCCCTAAGATACGGCGTGCAATGTTTCGGTAACCTTTACTTGAAAGGATATCCGGATCCAATACAACCGGCTCCCCTTTGTTTGATGTACGCACAATGGCGTCATCATCATAAACAATACCCAGTAACTCAATAGA
>CAMYQS010000076.1 GCA_947296835.1 uncultured Atopostipes sp. | reverse complement strand
AGCTCTACACGATCACTAGACTCCTTATCATTCAGTAAGTCTAAGTCTGGATTTTTTTGAACTCGGTCGTAACCTTGTCTACCAATCCAATAAATCTTATCTGGATTCGTATTTTTTACAGCTGTTTCGAGCGTTCGGTTGTATAAAGACGCTAATCCTAAGTCGGATGCAAAACAAACAACCAGTTTTGGCAATGCTTCTGCACGTTCGAAAGATTCCGTCTTAACCGTCACAAATTCAGCAGCGATATCTCCAAATTCTTTAATTTTACGTTGGAATTTTTGAAGTTTACTCATTGAAACAAGGTTCATTGCTTTCGTGATTTTTGAAACTTGATTGACTGTATTTAAACGAAGTTGAATCGTTTTAATATTCTCAGCCATTTTGAATCACCGCGAAGTCCTTATGAAGTTTTTCTAAAACTTCATTAATCGTCGCTTCTAGTGACTCATCAATTACGAACTCCTCAGCTAGTTCAGCTAAAATATCTGAATAATTTTCTGTAAATTCTGTATGAACATACGCTTCAAATTTACGTACTTCTGAGACTTCTAATTTATCAATCCAGCCATGTTTACTTAAGAATAAGCTTAGTATCACTAATTCATGTGGAATAATTAAATGAGCTGGTTGTTTTAGTAATTCTGTTAGTCGTTTACCGTGATCAATAATGCTTTTCGTTTCTTGGTCAATATCCGAGCTAAACTGTGCGAATGCCTGCATCTCTTGGAATTGAGCTAACTCTAAACGTAATGAACTTGCAACGTTTTTCATTGCAGGTGTTTGAGCATCTGACCCAACACGTGATACTGACAATCCACTATCAACCGCTGGACGACGACCGGCATGGAATTCTTCTGTGTTTAAGAATAATTGGCCATCCGTAATCGAAATAACGTTTGTTGGAATATAAGCACTAATATCACCTATTTGCGTTTCAATGATTGGCAGGGCCGTCATTGATCCACCACCGTATTGTTCGTTTAGCTTACCAGAACGCTCTAATAGACGTGAGTGTAAGTAGAATACGTCTCCTGGGTAAGCTTCACGACCTGAAGGACGTTTTAATAATAGTGAAATTGTACGGTAAGCTACCGCGTGTTTTGATAAGTCATCATAAACAACTAATACATCTTCACCGTTGTCCATCCAGTATTCACCCATTGCAGTACCTGAATAAGGTGATAAATACTGTAATGCTGATGGATGGTCAGCTGGACTGTTTACAACAACTGTATACTCATCCGCACCATAACGTCTTAGTGTCTCAACAATCTCAACAACTGTTGAAGCTTTTTGTCCAATCGCTACGTATACACATTTTACGTTTTGACCTTTTTGGTTCAGAATCGCGTTTAGAGCGATACTTGTTTTACCTGTTTGGCGGTCACCGATAATTAACTCACGTTGACCTTTACCAATCGGAATCATCGCATCAACAATTTTTACACCGGTGTGTAGTGGTTGATGAACACTTTTACGTGTCATAACTCCTGGAGCTTGGCGTTCTACTTCACGTTCTTCAGTGAAGTTGATTTCACCCTTTCCATCTACTGGGTTACCCAGTGGGTCGACAACTCGACCTAGCAAAGCATCTCCAACCGGTACTGAAGCAATTTCTTCTGTACGGTAAACTGTATCATTTTCACGAATATTTCGGTCGTTTCCAAGTAAAATAATACCCACTTGGTTTTCTTCTAAGTTTAAAGCTAGCCCTAATGTGCCATCTTCAAAACGAACCAATTCGTTAGCTTGTACGCCTCTTAAGCCTCGAGCTAAAGCAATACCGTCTCCAACTGTCAGAACCGTACCCGTGTCTAAATCATTAAATTCCCAATCAATCTGTTGAATTCTCTCTTTTAATCGCTGTACGATTTGTTCATCTTTTTGCGCCATGCTGCACCTCTCTTATAATTTGATCGATGCGCGAACGAAACGTCGTATCAATAACCGCACCATTTACTTCTAGTTTGATTCCGCCAAGTGTTTTTGAATCAACACGATAGTCAATTAAATAATCTGAGCCCCATTGGGTTTCAATCATTTGTACTAATTGAGCTTGATTGTCCTCACTTAATGGTTTCGAACTATAAACTTTGACTTCAAACAATAAATTATTCTCAACTAGAACAAGTCGATAATCTTCAACGACTGTATCTAATCGACTCAATAGTCTATCTTCTGCCAAAACTTCTAAAAAGTTCAGCACGAGTGGTTCAACGTTTTCAGCAAATATCGAACGAACCGTTTCAAATTCTTCTGTTTGAAATTCAATTAAACCGACATATTCTGGAAATTGCTTGAATAAATCGGTTACTTTGATTAGCTCTTTATAGACTGTAACAGCCTCTTCTTTTGAAGTAGATTTTAATAAGGCATTTGCATATTGTTTAGTTAGTCTCATGCTGCATCTGCTCCAATTCTGTCTCTAAAACGTGGAACACTTCTTCCTCATTATATGAGTAGTTTTCAAGTGTTCGCTCAGTAATACTGATTGCTAGATCCAAAACATGTGCTTCTACTTCTTGAATCATTTGTTGTTTTTCTTTTGCTAATTCACTTCTTGCTTCAGCAAGCATTGCATCTTTTTCAGCCTCTGCTTGTTGAATAATTGCTTCTCGTTCATTTTCAGCCATTTTACGCATGGCTAATTGAGATTTTCTTAATTGTTCAACCTTTTCTTGATGTTCCGCTTCTAAACGCTGAGCGTTTTCTGCGGCACCTTCTTCAACCACTTTTGCATAGTTTTGCGCTTTATCAAGTTCTGCTGCTTGTTTATCTAAAAAGTTCAGTACATGTTGGTGTACATATTTGCGATATAAAAAGTAAATAATCCCTGTCGCAGCTAACTGGGTGAATAAGGTTAAAAGATTAGGAAAAAGTTTTTCCGCTATATCGACCATATTTCATCCCTCTTCTTTTAAATATTAAAACGCAAATAGTAATAAGAATGCGATTAGTAAACCATAAATTGCCGCTGTCTCAGCAATACCTGCACCCAACATTAACATTGTACGAATTTCACCAGATGCTTCTGGATTTTTACCTACTGCTTCAACTGCTTTTCCTGCTGCGTATCCTTGTCCAAGACACGAACCAATACCTGTAAATACTGCTAAACCTGCTGCTAATGCTACTAATCCTTGTGCTAAATCCATAATAAATCTACTCCTTAATATTTTTTATTGTGTATTTTCCTGAGGTGTTTCTACCCCAATAAAAATCATTGATAATGAGATAAATAGAAATGCTTGTAAGAACCCTGAAAATAAATCAAAGTATAAGTGTAAAATTGGTGCGACGAACACACCTAAAATATTGAACTTTCCGATAACAGGAATAAATCCACTTACCCAACTTAAGAATGTATAAAGTAATGACATAATCGTTGATCCAGCTACGATGTTTCCAAATAAACGTAACGATAAACTAATCAATGGTGCAATTTGACCAAAGACATTTGGGATAACAAAGAATGTAAATGGTTCTAGAAACCCTTGTAAGTAACCTTTGAATGTATTCGTTCGGATACTGACATATTGAATAGATAGCCATGTGATTGCGGATAAAACCAACGTCACACTCCAGTTTGAGGTTGGAGCGGATAAGCCAACTAATCCACTAAGGTTTGCAACTAATATATAGATGAAAATTGAACCGATATAAGCTGAGTATTTACGCCCA
The DNA here is from genome assembly GCA_947296835.1 of uncultured Atopostipes sp. GTDB lineage: Bacteria > Bacillota > Bacilli > Lactobacillales > Carnobacteriaceae_A > Atopostipes. The sequence continues at coordinate 3,371 of CAMYQS010000076.1, read as the reverse complement.
TATTCTTTCCCCATTGCATCTATTGTGTAACTGTCAATCCATTGTACATACGCGATTACTGCTGCCGTAAGTCTTCCAGGGCTTTCATCACCATTCAAAGATTTAAGCTTCTTATTAATCAGCCAAAACGAAATACCTAGTACGATTGTAATAATTAATATGGAAACTTGCTCCGCTTGGTACATTATCTAGCCTCCTTTTTACTAATATTTTCAGTGATAAACATTAAAAAGCGATCTGCAAAAAATGCTCCAAATACTGCTAATGGGTTGAAATACGCTGGTAAAAGAAACGCCGTAAGTAACGGTATCGCAATCCAAGCCATCACCAATAGCAAGTATCCGACGTAGCGTACCACAGAAAAATCATTGAAATCAATAATTCTTTCTAAGATAACCCCACGATATTGGCGAAGTAAGCCGACAAATAACCAGCCTAAAAGCCAGCCTAGACCATACGTGATATCCCAAAAGAACAGTCCTGAACCTAAAATCATTATAATTACATGAAACTTTGTCATATTGGCCTCCAAAGATTATAAGAAGTTTAACTTAACTACTTTACTTCACTAAATATCTTCCAACTTATTGTAACAAATTTAATCATTATCTTTATAGATTATTGATTATTAATTAAAAAATAATGATGTTTTATATGAAATTGCTTATTTCACACCAATAATTCTCTTATCGAATAATTACGAATCGATTTAAGCAACTTATTCTAATATAACATTTTATAGCGACTTTTTAAAGGCCTCAACGCTTAGAAGTATAAAGATTCGTTATATCTTCATACTTTAGTAAAATCTAAATTATTTCTATTGATGAAATCTAATTCTTCAGGTGTTGAGGTTCGATTCATGACTGCATTGCGATAAGGGTAACGACCAAACGTATCGATGATTTTCTTATGGTCGTCCATATACTTCGTATGCATTTCACTATCGAGCGCTAGATAAAGTTTTTCTGTGATCTTCTGAATTTCTTTCGATTCCGAGTGCATAAATGGTAGAAGCGTGAAGCTTTTCTGATTAACGGGCTGTTTATCAAAGTCGGGGTGATCGATTGCATGTTGGGCTAAAATGAGTGCCATATCATCTTGCGTATAACTTAGGGAGCTGCCTCGATGTAAATTCCTTGAAAATTGGTCGAGTACGATAATTTCAGCGAGACGCCCTTCAAAGGTAGCACGCCATTTATATAGTAGGCCTTGTCGTCCGGCTTCCCACGTTTCATAAAAGCGTTCGCGAATTTCATCATCAAAATCATTGCTTTTCGCGTACCATAATTCTTCATTGTCTTCTTTGAACCAAAAATCATATACTTCTTTTGCGGATACAATCTTCACTTTATCACTCCTAAATAATTGTTCGACTTATTTTAACACAGATTCTAACGATTTAATTTCACGGGGATTATGACTAAAATGAACGGACTTAAGAGGTAGCACGTGTTGTTTTTTTAAGCGTTAGATTCTTTCAGACTTTTCGCTTTCTACTTTTTGGTTTATACTAGGTGCACGAAAATGAAGAAGGACGGTTTATTATGGATGAAAAACGATATTCAAAAGACGATTCACTCGTAAAACAGAGTTTATCTTTATTGATTAACGCAACAAAAAAAGAGGTCTTCCATTACCTAGCAACAACGGAAGGTATTTCAACATGGTTCCCTCAATTGTCAATCAAAGCAGAAGACGATGAGCAAGCAGTTTTATTTGATATGGGTGATGGAACATTTGAAAAGATGAAATTATTAGACTACAAAACAGACGAACACATCTCTTATGAGTGGGCTGCTGGAAAAATCGAATTTAAATTAAAAGATGCTAACGAAGGAACAAAGTTAGTTCTTGAAGAAGAGTTACCGGCTGATTTCAATGCGATTCCAGAAGACTTCACAGGTTGGTATGTTCAAATGCAAAATATTAAGAGCGTATCCGAAACAGGGTCTCCAGCGAAACTTAATCGCGATGAGATTATGGCTGTTAAAGAAGACATTCAATCACAACTTAGCTAAAAATAGAGAGGAGGCCATTTTATAACGGTCCCCTCTTTTTTTGTTATTTTACTTTCTTTACACCAGTAACAATCGCTTCACAAGCTTTTTCGATAATTTCACGTGGACATGCAAGGTTCATCCGCATGAATCCTTCACCTTCTGGTCCGAACCAGTCGCCACCATCTAAACCAACTTTCGCATCTTTAAAGATCACTTCTGATAATTCTTCAAGTGTTAAATCCAATGAACGAAAATCCATCCAAACTAGATAAGTTGCTTCTAATTCATGAATCGTTATTTTAGGTAATTCTTTTTTGAAATAATCTCTCACATAGTTATAGTTAGCGTGAATATATTCCAGGACCGCTTCTAACCAATCTTCCGAATCATTATAGGCTGCTATTGCTGATTCGAAGACAAAGCGATTCACAATGCCGATACTTGATTGTTCTAGAGTACGGGCGAATTGCTGTCTCTTCACTTCATCCGAAATAACAACATATGACAACTGCATCCCTGCTAGGTTGAATGTTTTACTTGGCGCCATCAACGTGATTACGTTATCTAAATACGTTTTACCAAGTGTGGCTGCTGGATAATGCGTGTAACCTGGCATGACAAAGTCAGCATGAATTTCATCGCTGACTACTAAGACATTGTTATCCTTACAAATCTGCATCATCTTTGATAGTTCTTCTTTCGTCCACAATCGGCTCACTGGATTGTGCGGTGAACAAAGAAGGAACATCGTCGTATTTGGGTCTTTCGCTCTCTTTTCAAAATCTTCGAAATCTATTTCATATCGACCTTCATTATTTAAAATTAAACTATTCGATGAAACACGACGGCCATTATTCACAATCGCATCTGTGAATGGATAATAAACGGGACGTTGAATAATCACTTGGTCGCCTGGGCGGGTGTAGGTCTGAATCGCGACGTTAAAAGCTGTAACGACTCCTGGTGTATTCAGTAGCCATTCCGACTGGATCGCCCAATCAAATCGGCGCTCCACCCAATTCATAAAGGCATCCATATGTTTTGTCGTCCCACTATAACCGTAGACACCATGCTCAGCCACTTTTACCAAAGCTTCTTTAATCGCAGGCGCTACTTCAAAATCCATATCTGCCACCCAAAGCGGTAAACAATCTTCTACACCAAAGTTTTCCAGTAAGATTTCTGGATCCCATTTGATACTGCTTGTATTCGATCGGTCCACAATTTCATCAAACTTATACATTCCTATTCCTCCTCAACTTATTGAAGCTCTACTCTTTAAGTATAGGATATGAGACTGGTAGAATACCTGTCTCTAATACACATCACCGAGCCCACGAGACAAGAGGCAAGCTCCTAGGGCGGGTT
>CAMYQS010000075.1 GCA_947296835.1 uncultured Atopostipes sp. | reverse complement strand
CTAGGTGAATCGTTAGCACTCCCTGGAAAATTTGCAGGGAAACGAGAAGAAATCGAAAGTTTAATTAAGCCATTCGATACAACAGTAGAAAAATAATATTACATTTGAGATGAGGAGAACTTAGTCATGGAGCCCATTCAACGTATTCATCATATTTCAGCCACAGTAGCTGATGCCAATGAAAACTTACAATTTTATCGCGATGTTTTAAAGTTGCGTCTTGTAAAAAAGACAGTGAACTTTGAAGATAATGGAACTTACCATTTATATTTTGCGAATAAAGATGCGGATGACGGAACCATCATGACATTTTTCCCTCTTTCAAGTGATTTATACGGTCGAGTTGGTGCAGGACAAGTTCGACGTATCGCCTTTGCAATCCCAAGAGGGACATTACCATATTGGAAGAATCAGTTAAATACCAATAGCGTTTCTTCTATAGAAGATAATACTTTTGGCGCACCAGCATTATTTCTCAATGATCCGCATGATTTATCAATCGCTTTAGTTGAATCAGAGACTGAAATGAAGACACAAAACATTTTAGGGTTTTTCGGTGTAGAACTGTTATCAGAGAAACCAGATGAAACATTAAAACAACTCTTGAATGAAATGGGTTTACAGTTATTAAAGGTTGAAGATGATTACTACCATTTAGAAATGGTTGGTACGGAAAAACACAAAGTACTAGTCAATCGAAAAATAACAAAGTTAGGACGTCTCGGAATTGGGACAGTACATCATATCGCGTGGTCTGTTCCGGATAAGTCTGCACTAGAACAATTCAAAAAGCATTTTGAACAAGCAGCGCAAGTAACGGCTATTCGAGATCGAAAGTATTTCAACTCCGTGTACTTTAAGGACCCGGGTAAAATGATCTATGAACTGGCTACAGTTGGACCTGGTTTTACTGTAGATGAACCGCTGGATCAACTAGGAACAACGTTAATGTTGCCCGAACAGTACGAAGATCAACGAGATGAAATAGAAGCTCGTCTTCCAAAATTAAAATAATATAATGAAACGGCATAGTGAGGTAAACTCTTTCACTGTGTCGTTTTTTAATACTTAAAGCAGAATCAAAAATGAATTGGAATTTTGATTTTTGTGATAACCTATAAGTAATCAAACCATATTGGAGTGGATTATATGGAAGGTAAAGAACTAACAATTCGTACGATTAAAGCATCGGATAATGAAGGTATCTTCAAATTAATTCAAGGTATTTTAGAATCGTATGATTTAGATAAACCCGGAACAGCTTATTTTGATCCCTATCTAGATAGATTATTTGAGTTTTACCAAAAACAGCCAAAAGGTGAGTATTGGGTCATTGTAAAAGAAGACAAAGTTTATGGTGGTATTGGTATTAGTCCCTTTGATGACTACGAAAACATTGCGGAAGTACAAAAGTATTACATTTCAAAAGACATTCAGGGTCTAGGTTATGGGCGCAAGCTATATGATGTAGCAGAACAATTCGCAAAAGAACAAGGCTATGAGAGTCTTTATATTGAAACAATTGATACATTAGGCAAAGCGAATGATGTCTACTACCATTATGGGTTTGAGCAACGAACAGAACCTTTAAATGGTAGCAAACACAATTTAATGAACGTCTGGTTAGAGAAAAAACTATAACTTTTAAAGAGAAAGGGTTTAGAGTATGAAGAAAGATTATGAGCGTTTATTTGAACCATTTACATTTAAATCAGGAGCAACATTAGATAATCGAATTTTAATGGCGCCTATGACAACGAACTCAAGTTTTGAAAATGGTATGTTTACAACAGATGAACATTTATACTACGAGCGAAGAGGTGGAGAAGTAGGAGCGATCGTTACAGCCTGTGCACATATTAAAGAGAATGGGAAGTTCGCTGCATCACCAAGTATTTCATCAGACCTTTATATTGAAAGTTTATCTAAATTAGCAAAGAGAATTCAAGCAACAGGTTCAAAAGCAATTTTACAAATATTCCATGTTGGTCGTATGGGCTCTGCCTCAACTTTAAGAGGCATTCAGCCCGTGAGTGCTAGTGCAGTGCCTTCTTTAAGAGATCATGCAGAAACACCACGAGAACTAAGTTTAGAAGAAATTGAAGAACTTGTACAAGATTTTGGTGAAGCGACTCGTCGTGCGATTCAGGCTGGATTTGATGGGGTAGAAGTTCATGGTGCAAATACTTACTTAATCCAACAATTCTTTTCGCCACACTCAAATCGTCGTGAAGATTATTGGGGAGGCAGCTTAGAGAAACGGATGAATTTCCCGGTTGAAGTTGTTAATGCTGTTCAACAATCGATAAAAAAATATGCAGATAAACCATTTATCTTCGGCTACCGAATTTCACCTGAAGAAATTGAAGAACCAGGTATTACATTAGACGATACACTTGCTTTAGTGAATAAGCTAAAAATGTTTAATATCGACTACTTCCATATTTCTTTAGGCAATATCTTTGGAAGTTCTTTAAGAAACAAAGCGGATAAAACTCCGATTCTAAAGATTATTCAAGATGAAATTGGTGGAGATGTCCCAATTATTGGTGTTGGAAATGTTATTACACCCGATGACGCTATTCAAGCAATGGATGAAATAGGTGTGCCATTAATTGCTATTGGACGTGAATTAATTATTGATCCGGACTGGTTACTAAAAGTACAAGAAGGAAACGAATCAGATATCTCGAAAGTGCTACACTCTAACGATCGTGAAGATTTACGTATTCCCGATGCCATGTGGGAATACATGCAAAGTAGACCAGGCTGGGTGCCGATTTTAAAATAAAAATAAACTTTTTAATCATTTCGATAGACGAAAGGCATATTCGGGAGTATAATTGATTCGCGTTCGGTAAGGACGATTATAAAGAGAATGGGGAATGAGATATGAAAATTGTCATTATTGGGGGAGTAGCAGCTGGTACAAATGCTGCGGTTAGAGCAAGACGAAATTCAGAAGATGCTGAAATTGTAATATACGATAGAGATGTGGATGTTGCACACGCAGGTTTTGCAACACATTATGCCGTTGGTGGCCGTGTAGATAGCATGGAAGAATTAGTGCCCTATGATGCGCAATGGTTTAAAGATATCTATAATATAGATGTTAAAACACAGCATGAAGTGGTAAAAATCAATCATGATGAAAAGACAGTAATCGTGAAAGATTTACAAACAGGCAAAGAGGTTGCAGATCAGTATGATTCATTAATATTTGCTAATGGTACAGTATTTGGTACACCACCAGTGTTTAGAGATAAATCATTTTCAAACGTTTTTCGTATAAAAACAGTACAACTTGGACGTGAATTACAAAACTTTATTAATGAAGAAAAACCAAAATCTGCTGTCGTAATTGGAGCAGGTTATATTGGTTTAGGTGTTTCAGAACAACTAACAAATGCAGGACTGAATGTTCGCACACTTGATTTCTTAAAATACCCTATGGCGCAATTAGATCATGATATATCTACATATATCGCTGATATATTAGAAGAAAATGGTGTAACATTCCATGGAAACGAAGGGGTTACGGAACTTCAAGAAAATGGTGAATATTTAGAAAGTGTTACGACATCATTAGGCAACGAATTTAAAGCGGATATGTACATTGTTGCTACAGGAGTTCGCCCAAATACAGAACTAGCTGAATCTATTGGTGTTGAATTAGGTGAAACACGTGCAATAAAAGTGAATGAAAAAATGCAAACAAACCTTAAAGACGTGTATGCGGTTGGTGACATAGCGGAAGCATTCCATGCGATTACAAAAAAACCTATTTATTTACCATTGGCAACAACAGCTTCTAAGATGGGTCGAATTGCTGGAGATGTTATCACAGGTGGAGACTTAACATTCAAAGGTATTTTAGGTACTTCAGTCGTTCGTTTATTTGGAAATACAATTGCAGGAACTGGGATGACAGAAGAATTAGCTCGACAAGATGGTTTTGAGCCAGTAGTACTAACATCCGTACAATCTGATCATTTATCATTTATGGGTGGAAAAGATATGATTATCAAAGCAGTTGCTCATCCAGAAACGGAACGATTATTAGGATTCCAAATTATTGGTCCAGAAGGTGTCGAAAGAAGAATTGATGTTTTAGCAACAGCAATGACTGCGAACATGAAAGCTTCAGAATTATTTGATATTGATTTAGCGTTCACACCACCAGTGTCTACACCAAAAGATCCAGTAATGTACACAGGTATGGCTTTAACAAATGCAATTAAGAATTCACCACTCATTACAGCAAAAGAAATGTACCGCTGTATTGAAGATAAAGATGATATTACAATTATAGACGTACGTGATGCAGAAGCTTATGAAAATGAGCATTTAGAAAATGCAATCAATATACCGTTGAAAGAGGTACGTGGAAGATTAGGCGAATTAGATCCAAATAGTAGAATTGCTATTTACTGTAACTCGGGACGTACAAGTTACACAGCACAACGTATTTTACTAAACAGAGGATTTAAAGAGGTTTACAACCTAACAGGTGGACTGATGAGTTTTAAAAACTTATTACACGATTTAGATAACATGAGTAAAATGAATGGCTAAATCTTTTAAAACACTTTAGACATTTATTCTGCGAATTTACATCACTTTATTTTTAATATCAACAGATTATGTATATAATGATATAGACAACAATTATTGATAATATAATTTAGAAGGGTGATTGTATGAACGTATTTGTAATAGGAGCAGCCGGCCGAGTAGGTCGTGAAACCGTGAAGTCTCTAGTGAACAAAGGACATACAGTTTCAGCAGCTGATATAAGAATAGATGCAATTACTGAATCAGACAATGTAAAAGCTGTGAAATTTGATTTGCACGATAGTGCAAGTTACTTATCGAAAGCTATAGTAGGTCATGATGCAGTGATATTTGCAGCAGGTTCAACAGTAGAAGAAGAAATGTTAAGAATTGACGCTTTTGGTGTTGTTAAGGCATCAGAAGCTGCTAAACTTGCTGGTGTTACACGTTTTATTTTACTAAGTGCTAAATGGGCAATGTATCCTGAACTTTGGAGTCAAATTGACATTAAAGATTCAGTTGAGAAGAGTCATGACTTCTATATCGCTAAATACTTTGCAAACTATCACGTTATCCGCGATGAAGAATTGCAGTTTACGATTATAGAACCGGATATTTTAACGGATACAACAAGTACAGGTAAAATTGAGCTAAACAATATGCAAGCAATTGGTACATCTGTACGAGATGCTGCAGAAGTACTAGCTACTTGTGTGGATAACGATAAAACTATTGGTAAAATCTATACAATCAACAATGGAGAGACACCAATTAAAGATGCTTTAAACAACACTAGTGGTATGCACTAAGATAAATTATATAGCGAAAACCTACAGACATTTTTGATGTTTGTAGGTTTTTTCAATCATATATGATAAAATGACAGTCATTCAATTTGTAAAGTAGGTAGATGATCAATGAGCCATTCAAAACAGAGTCAGCGAGCTAAAGAAGGTATTAGCACCGGTGTTTTCGGATTTATCGTTAATCTAACACTAGTTATCATTAAGGTTTTTGCTGGTGTCTTAGCTAATAGTGTTTCTATTTTAGCAGATGCCATGAATAGTTTAGGGGATAGTGCGGCATCAATATTAATAATTATAGGATTTTATATCGCAAAAAAACCAGCGGATCGAGAACATCCCTTTGGGCATGAACGAGCGGAATATATTGCAAGTTTATCTACTGCTATTATTATTTTAATCGTAGGCGTTCAATTTTTAATTACGTCAATTGAACGAATTTTAAACCCTACAAGTGTCAATAGTTCTAGTCTTGTTTTTGGGTTATTGTTGCTTTCAATGTTAATCAAGACTGGTTTAGGTATCTACTATTATAGAAAAAACAAAAAGTTGCCATCACATTCTAGTGCGCTGAATGCTTTGATGAAGGATAGTATCTTTGATACGTTAATTAACTCAGCTATCATCATTTCATATGTAATCGAAATTAACTTTGATTTATATATTGATGGATATATAGGAGTATTAGTAGCCCTTGTTATTGTCTATGGTGGAGTAACTTCCATCTGGGAAGCTTCAAACGATTTGTTAGGGACAAGACCAAGTCCAGAATTCATTCATGAAATGCAAGACTTACTAGATACCTATGATTCAATTGTGGGGTACCATGATTTGATTTTGCATAAATATGGCCCACATAAAATGTTTGCGACAGTTGATATAGAAATTGATGCAACATGGGATTTAATTCAATCCCATCGTGTCATTGATTCGATTGAATATCGTTTTAAAAAAGCGTTCGATATTATTTTAGTTTGTCATATTGATCCAGTAGCATTAGATGATGATGAACAAAATGAAGTCTATCGTATTGTAAAAAAGATTTTAAAATCTTATGGGGAAGATTTTCATTTTCATGATTTTAGAATTCAGCAAATTAAAGATAAGAGAGAAATATTTTTCGATGTGGTTGTTCCAGATTCGTGTGATTTATCCAATGAAGAGCTAAGCATGCGAATCAAACAGGATATAAATAAAGAACTATTTGACAAGTTTCCGCTAAATATTGAATTTGATCGAAATTATGTCTTAAGAGAATAAGAGAATAAAAAACAGCTAAAGTGAATGAATCACTTAGCTGTTTCTTGTCTAATTTTATAAATAGTTCCCAGTATCTCAACCATTACGACTGGAGTCATAGCAATTAAAGCGATGACTCCAAAGGCATCTAATGCATCTGATTGAGGATTGTGTGCTGCGGCACCTTGCGCAAAAGCTAGAATAAAGGTAACAGCCATTGGTCCTGAAGCAACACCACCCGCATCAAATGCAATTCCTGTAAATATAGGTGGCGTATAGAAAGATAAGAGAAGAGCTATGATGAAACCAGGTAATAAAATATGCCAGACTTCAAAGCCTACAATGATAATTCGTAACATCGATAAGCTTACGGAAATGCCGACTCCAATGGACAAGAATAATAACAATACCGACTTTTTAATACGCCCTTGGCTGATTTCATTTACTTGATCTCCGAGAAC
>CAMYQS010000074.1 GCA_947296835.1 uncultured Atopostipes sp. | reverse complement strand
CAACTGGACTAGACGATAACACCACACCTTGGTGATTCTGTTGGTCACTTAATGTATCTAGTTTTGATTTTGGTACGTAACTAATTACAATCTTTTTACGGCCAGCTGCACTGATAATATCTTCAATCGCGCGACCACCGATTCCTTCTTGGACAAATAATTTATTAATTTCACGGTCTGACTCTAATGCTTCTCGAACGGGGTGACGCCCGATGACAAACTCATCCGTCTCTTCCGGTTGGTTGTGCTTCGGCTCTTCTCTTCTACGTTTACTCATTTATTATACGCGTCCTTTCTGCTGATCAATAAACTCAATCGACCAATCAATCAGTTCATCCAATCGTTCGGTCTGTTCAGTTAAATACAGGTAACCCATCAATGCTTCAAAGCCTGTAGACTGTAAGTACGTGTGGATATCTGTATTTTTTGCTTTTGTATTAATTTTCGAGTTGCGACCACGTCGGTAGTAGCTCTCTTCTTCTTCTGAAATGAAACCCTCTTCTGCTAACATGCCAGCCATAATCGCTGCTTGTGCTCTTGCGGATACATATTCCGTTGCCATATGGTGTAATTGGTTGGGTTTTGTTTGACCCACGCTCAGTAAGTACTCGCGAATCGTCAATTCATAAACCGCGTCCCCCATATAAGCTAGGGCTAAGCCATTCAGTAATTTTGCATCTTTTTTATTCATTTAGTCTGCTCTTTTCCAACGGATACCTTGATTTGTATCTTCTAGTATAATGCCTTCTGCTTTTAATTGATCTCGGATGTCATCTGCGCGTGCGAAATCTTTATTCGCTCGTGCTTCTTCACGCTCTTTAATTAAGGCGTCAACATCTTCGTCAAGCAGTTCTTCTTGTTTTAAATCTTCCATTCCAAAGATTGATAGTATTTCCAAAATCTCATCTAACATAAATTTCAGAACATATTTTGAAACGTTTGGTTGTTCGATAATACGATTTAAATCGCGAATCATTTCATAAACAATCGTTATACCATTTTGCGCTTGGAAGTCATCATCCATCGCGGTAGTAAATGCATTGACATGATCGCTAAAGTCCTTAATCGCATCTGCATCGTTCGGTAAAGTATCATCAGCCGTTTTCAGACGGTGATAACCGTTGTTAATCGCTGTTTTAATTTGTTGAACATTCGTCTTCGCATCTTCAAGCGCTGTTTCTGTATAACTTAATGGTCGACGATAATGTGCCGTTGCCAGAAAGAAACGAATCACTTGTGGATCGAACACTTCGCGCAAGTCTTTGACTAACTTAAAGTTTCCTACAGACTTACTCATTTTTTCGTTATCCATCGTTACAAAACCGTTATGCATCCAGTAGTTCGCAAATTTTTCGCCGTTCGCAGCTTCCGATTGTGCAATTTCATTCTCGTGATGCGGGAATTGTAAATCTTGCCCACCAGCATGAATATCAATTGTTGTCCCCAGATACTTCTTCGCCATTGCTGAACACTCAATGTGCCAGCCCGGACGCCCTTGTCCCCAAGGTGATACCCAACTAATTTCACCATCTTTTGCATTTTTCCAAAGTGCGAAATCGATTGGTTCTTCTTTGATATCCGCCGCATCTTCTTCTAGACGCTCGCTTCCACCTGTTCGCAACTCATCTATCGTGATGCCACTCAACTTACCGTAATCATCAAATTTCTTCGTGCGGTAATAAACATCACCATTTGTCTCGTATGCATAACCATTCTCGATTAATGCTTCTATTAGTTCGATAATTTCAGGAATGGTCTCCATTACTCGTGGATGATGGTCGGCTTTTTTTACATGCAATGCTTCTGTATCTTCGAAAAACGCAGCAATGAATTTGTCAGCCACTTCTGGCGCTTCGATCTTCAAATCTTTTGCAGCTTTGATAATCTTGTCATCAACGTCTGTAAAATTCGAAACGTAATTCACATCGTATCCGCGATATTCAAAATAGCGACGAATCGTATCGAAAGAAACCGCGCTACGAGCATTCCCAATATGAATGTAATTGTATACGGTCGGCCCGCACAAATACATTCTTATTTTTCCTTCTTCAATTGGAATGAAATCCTCTTTTTTTCGAGTTAATGTATTATATACCTGAATCATAAATTTAAAACTCCTGTCTATTGATAGTACTTCTTATTATACATCATGTTGCCTGTAAATGTGGCATTTCTGTGAAATGATTTCGCCTCTTTTATCTTATCGCGTCTATCTCATTTGGTATAATCTTATTCATTGAATTTCAAACAAATAAAAACCCATTTCATAAAAAGAAATAGGCCTTTGACTTGCTTGTCTATTCAATTAATCTTTTTTAGGCGCATACTTTTGTGCGACTAAGAGTGCGGCCATCGCGATAACTTGTAACACCATAATCACGAAGAACATTGGGACATATGAGCCGGTAAAATCATAAAAGTACCCAATCACGACGTTCCCGATTGCCCCTGCACTACTCGCAACAAATACGATGGGTGCGTTCACATAACTTCCGATACGGGTGCCGTACATTTCTTTCGTCATCAAGACGTGCGCGACTCCTCCAAAGTAAGCCGATCCGTATACAAGCGATGCACCGATTAAGCCGGTGTCACCTGCCCAGTTCACCAATAGGACTAGCGAAATTATATTTATCATTCCGAAAATCAGCATCGACTTCACGACACCCATTCGGTCACTTAAATAACCGATGACTAATTTCGTCGACACATTCCCAATCATCACCGCAGATAATGTAAAAGAAGCGACTTCTGGCGTTGACCCGATCGACATGCTATATGCTGGTAAATGTTGGGCCAAACCAACTGCGAATGTTTGTAGGAACGTAACAAGTAACAATGCGATAAAGGTTATGCCCATGTAATCTTTCGTGCGCACTGGTCCTTGTAAGACTACTTTCGAATCTGCTTTCTTTTTCGTCTTCATCGCACCATATGGTAGCAAACCTTCTGATTCAGGTTTGAATTCATACGGAACAAAAATGGCGGGTATAAAAAACACTAAGATTAACAAGCCATTAACGACAAATGTCTTTTCCCAACCGATTGTCTCAATCAATCGTTGTAAAATGGGAGATAAAACCACACTAATAATCCCACTGCTGGCTGTTGCGATACTTAACGCAACACCGTTCATGCGTTCAAACCAGTTACTGATTAATGCAGCGACCGGAACCATCGCACTAAATGCGAGCCCAAGTCCGCGAATAGCTCCTAATATATTAAAAATTGCGACACTATGTGTGAAGCCCATCCCCATCATACCAAGTGCTGAGAGAACAGCACCGAATCCGATGGTCCTCTTCCAACCAACTCGTTCGAGTAAGCGCGGGGCCAATAACGAACCAAATGCAGAAAATAACATGGTCAGTGTAGCATTCATTGAAAATGTTCCCGTTAAAATCCCCAAATCTTCGGATACCGGCGTGTAGTAAACACCGATTGTATTCGAGACTAATCCAAGCGAACCCATATACATTAAACTAGCAATGGCTACAATAACCCAATGTTTATTTTTTGTTAAAATCTTATTCAATGCGTCTCCCTTTCTTCGTAAGCTTTTGCATACGCTATCATTTCTTACTATGTAAAAACCTATTTCAGAAGTTACCAATGGCAAACTTCTAAAATAGGTCTTCGTACAATCTGTTTATTGAATCATTTCTAAAGCTTCGTCTAAATGCGATAGGATTTGTTCTTTTCCTAATAATTCAATCGCATCCCCAAGTTGTGGTCCATGTTTTTGGCCCGTTGTTGCAACTCGGATTGGCATAAATAAGTTCTTACCTTTTACGCCCGTTTCTTTTTGAACAGCTTTCACAGCTGCAGAAACTTCAGCTGCTGTAAAGTCTTCTAAGTTATTTAATTGCTCTTTAAATGCTTCTAAAACAGTTGGAACTGTTTCGCCAGTTAGAATTTCACGTTCTTCTTCTGACCATTCGATTTCTTGGTCAAAGAATAATCCCGCTACTTCTGGAAGTTGTGCCGCATAACTCATTTGACTTTGATACAGCGAAATAAGTTTTGTGTAGTGTTCCATTTCTTCTCCAGAAAGTGTTTCACCCACATAACCTTTCTCTTGCAAATGAGGGATAACTTGATCTACTAATTTATCTAAGTCTAATTCTTTTACGTACTCATTCGCAATCCAGTCTAACTTTTTCGCATCAAATGCTGCAGGTGAAGTACCTAAACGAGTGTAGTCAAAGATTTCAACGAATTCATCTTTAGTGAATAATTCGTCTTCTCCAACCGGTGACCAACCTAATAACGTAATAAAGTTAAATAGCGCTTCTGGCAAGTAACCTAATTCACGGTAATCTTCAATAAATTGTAGAACATCCGTATCACGTTTACTTAATTTCTTACCTGTTTCAGCATTAACGATTAATGTCATGTGCCCGAAACGCGGCGCGTCCCATCCTAATGCATCATAGACCATCATTTGTTTCGGTGTGTTTGAAATATGGTCGTCTCCACGCAATACGTGTGAAATTTCCATAAAGTGGTCATCCGCTACTACAGCGAAGTTATACGTTGGCATACCATCACGTTTTTGGATAACCCAGTCGCTACCAACTGATTTTGATTCAAATGAAATTGGACCTTTTACTAAGTCTTCAAATTCATAAACACCGTCTTTTGGTACACGGATACGAACACTTGACTCTAAACCTGCTGCTTCTTTTTCAGCACGCTCTTCATCTGACAGATGTGCACACTTGCCACTATATTGTGGCATGATACCTTGCGCACGTTGTTCTTCACGCTCAGCTTCTAATTCTTCTGGTGTACAGTAACATTTATAAGCTTTGTCTTTTTCTAATAATTGTTCAACCAGTGGATCGTAAATGTGCAGACGTTCTGACTGACGGTATGGACCATAGTCTCCTCCAACATCTGGACCTTCATCCCAATTCAAGTTTAGCCATTTCAAGTTTTCAAGCTGGCTAAGTTCACCCTGGTCTACATGTCGTTTACGGTCTGTATCCTCAATACGGATAACAAAGTCTCCTCCGTAATGTCTAGCAAATAAATAGTTAAATAATGCTGTACGTGCATTACCAATATGCAAGAATCCTGTTGGACTTGGTGCATAACGTACACGAACTTTTTCAGTCATTTTGTATTTCCCCTTTCAAGCAATTAAAAATAGTTTGTTTTATTAATAATTATTGATAGCCCTTTGTTCATCAGCTAATTTAGCAAAAATCATACGTCCGGCATTTGTTTGTAGTGAACTTGTTACGAGAACGTCTTTTTGTTCATTAATGTGATGTTTTCCTTCTTCAACAACAATCATCGTTCCGTCATCTAAATAAGCAACACCTTGCGAACGTTCCGTACCTTCTTTTACAATTAATACGCGCATCATTTCACCAGGAATAACAACTGGTTTCAACGCATTTGCTAACTCATTGATGTTTAGTACTTGTACATTCTGGAATTCAGCAACTTTATTTAAGTTGTAGTCATTCGTCACGACTACACCGTCTAACATTTTAGCGAGTACGACAAGTTTCATATCCACTTCTTCTGCTTCTGGTACTTCATTTTCATCGATTTCAACTTCAACACGGTCTGCTTTTTGTAAGGCGTTTAAAATATCTAACCCTCTACGTCCACGAACACGCTTGAGTGAATCTGAAGAATCGGCAATATGTTGTAATTCTTTCAAGACATGATAAGAAACAACGAATACACCTTCGATAAATCCAGCTTGAATTACATCTAATATTCGACCATCAATTATAACGCTAGTATCTAGAATTTTATACTTATTGAAGTTGTCACCTTCTTTTCGGTCGAGAACCTCATTTTCGTCCTTCTCTTCGCTTCTTGACATAAATATACGACGGATCTCCTCACGTCTTGATGATGCAAATTCAAACCCGACATATGCAGTTACAGCTGTTAATATAATCGGAACAACATTACTTATTCCTGGAATATTAAACGCGACAATTGGTAAGTTCACTAGCCATGCGACAATTAAACCTGCAATCGCCCCCGCAGTTCCAAACATAATATATGACGCACTTAATGTTGCAACATACTCTTGAAACTTACGTAAAGCATTTTCGACTGGTTTACTTGCAAGTAAACTGACTAAAAACCCTATAATTGTTCCGACAACCATACTCACAAATGGAGAGTGGACCCACGTAACTTGTGGTAATAAATAAACGAATAATTGCGGTAAAAAGTTATATCCAATGCTACCGAATACGAGTATTATCGCGAAACCAATTACTTTTGATAATGTAAACATATCATTCTCCTTTCATATTTTTTAATAGAACTCAATAGTATTATTATAGCACTTTATTGATGACCTCTTGTAGTGTAACACACCCGACGACCTCAATATTCGCTGGTGGTGTCCAGCCATCTAAGTTGTTTTTGGGAATAAAGATTCGTTCGAATCCTAATTTAGCAGCTTCATTCACTCGTTGTTCAATATGTGACACTCGACGAATTTCACCTGTTAGGCCAATTTCACCAACGAAACAGTCTGTCGCTTTTGTCTCTGCATCTCGATAACTGGAGGCAATACTTATAGCGATCGCTAAATCAATAGCTGGTTCATTCAACTTCACGCCACCTGCCGTTTTTAGATAAGCATCGTAATTTTGTAATAGTAAGCCTACACGCTGCTCTAATACCGCCATAATTAACGACACTCGGTTGTAATCCAACCCACTCGCTGTTCGTTTAGCATTTCCAAATGATGTTGGTGTAACGAGTGATTGTACCTCTACTAGTAAAGGACGTGTACCTTCCATTGCTGAAACGACAGATGAACCTGTTGCCCCATCTAATCGTTCTTCTAAAAAGAGTTCAGAGGGATTGGTTACTTCGCTTAAACCGTCTTCTCTCATCTCAAAAATTCCGATTTCGTTCGTTGACCCATATCTATTTTTTACAGCACGTAGCATACGGTATGTTTGATGGTTGTCCCCTTCAAAATATAAAACTGTATCCACCATATGCTCAAGCATACGAGGTCCTGCAATACTTCCGTCTTTCGTGACGTGTCCAACAATAAATATCGTCACATCGTTTGTTTTAGCCAACTGTAATAGTAGTGC
>CAMYQS010000073.1 GCA_947296835.1 uncultured Atopostipes sp. | reverse complement strand
AAGAGGAAACCCTCAAAACGGGACAAAAGTAACAAACACAACATTTATCGGTTATGCGCCATATGATAATCCAGAAATTGCAATCGCAGTAGTTGTACCATATTTACCGAGTACAAATACGGGGCGAGCAAATATTGAAATGAGTCGAGATATATTTGATGCATACTTTAAAGTGGGAAGATTCGCTGAAGAGGTTTCAACGAATAACGAAGAAGAAAATACTGAAGAGTAGAAACAAAAAAGATGAGATAAAATTATCTCATCTTTTTTACTATCAAGAGATTCATAAATCTCTTATAAGCATAAGTGCAACTACGCTTCTGTCTTCGTCCTTCGAACTTGTCAATCAGCGTGTCTACTTTATTTGACTTATTTTTTAGTCTCACGGTGTAACGTTTGTTTACGCTCACGTGGGCAGTATTTCATCATTTCTAAACGTTGGTCATTTGTTTGTCTGTTTTTTGTAGAAATGTAGTTTTGTTCACCACATTCTGTACATTCTAATGTAATGTTTACGCGCATGCTGTTCCCTCCAAATCAGAAAAGTTTATATCTACTATTTAGTAAATACTTGCGATTAATAGAATAACACGATATTGATATTTATTCTAGTATTTTTCACTAAATAATTAAATTCATTCAAATAATTATGCTATAATTGTTTAGGATTGACTGTCGAGAATAGAAGGAGCTGCCTTATGAATCGAAACAAAATGAACCACACCATAGCAAATTGGCGTTTGAATTGGCGCACGAAACCATTTGTAACATATGGGTTTCTAATCATTATCGTTTTAATGTTTTTAATAATGACCATTGATGGTGGAAGCGAAAACCCGCAAACTTTAGTGAAATATGGTGCTAAATTTAATTTATCGATTGTTTCTGGTGATTGGTGGCGTTTAATTACACCAGCATTTTTACACATTGGATCCACTCATTTAATCATGAATGCTTTAATTATTTATTTTTTAGGCATGCAAATCGAAAAAATTATCGGACACTTTCGTTATTTTTTATTGCTGTTATTCAGTGATTTATTGGGAAATGCGACGAGTTTCGCGTTTAGTTCGGCTATTTCAGCAGGTGCAAGTACCGCAATTTTTGGATTATTTGCCTCAACGTTAGTATTAGCTAAGCTTTATCCATATCAAAGAGGAATTCAGGACTTATCAAAGAATTATTTTGTGTTAATATTAATAAATGTAGTCTTCGGCTTATTTAGTGGCTCAGTGGATAATGCTGGTCATATCGGAGGCTTAGTAGGGGGATATCTAGCTATGTATGCTGTGTCAACAGTAAACGCTAGCAATAACCCTAAACAGAAACGATTAAAGTTCGGTGCATTATATCTTGTTATTTTAATCGTCTTTATTATAATTGGGTATTTTGGTAATAGAAGCTATTACTTTTTTTGATCATATAATATTATAAAATATTTTGGATTGGGGAACACGATGACAATGAAAAAAGTTATTGGAATAGATTTAGGCGGTACTACCGCAAAAATTGGTATTTTAAACCAAGATGGAGAAATTGAAAAGAAGTGGGAACTACCCACCGATATTTCAGAAGAGGGAACATTAATTGTTCCAAATATTATTCAATCAATTAATGAAGTTTTAAAATCTGATCATTTAGAGCCAAGTGACTTTTTAGGAATTGGTATGGGAACACCAGGTACAGTTAACCGTACAAACGGTACTGTTATCGGTGCTTATAACTTAAATTGGAAAACAGAGCAACTGATTCGTGAGCAAGTCGAATCAAGTACGGGCATTCCGTTCTTCTTAGATAACGATGCAAACGTTGCCGCTCTTGGTGAGCAATGGAAAGGTGCTGGGAACAATGAGAAGAACGTTTCTTTCATCACATTGGGAACAGGGGTAGGTGGAGGACTTGTTTCAGATGGTAGCTTAATCCACGGTGCAGTTGATGCGGCTGGAGAAGTTGGACATATTACAGTTGAACCATACGGCTACGAGTGTACTTGTGGTAAAAAAGGTTGTTTAGAGCAATATGCTTCTGCTACAGGGATTGTTCGTTTAGCTCGTGATTTAGCCGGAGACCACCCTGAAGAATCGGAATTAAAAAGGTTAGTAGAGAGTGATGACGTAATTGATGCAAAACGTATTTTTGACTTGGCTAAAGCTGGAGATGCTTATGCAAATCACGTCGTTGACCGTTTCTCATTTTATCTAGGTCTAGCATTAGGAAATATCGCAAATATTTTAAACCCATCAACGATTGTTTTAGGTGGAGGGGTTTCGCAGGCTGGTGATTTCTTAGTAGAGAGAGTAAGTAAAGTTGTTGAAGAGTTTACTTTCCCAACGATTCGTCCGGTCACTAAAATCAAAATTGCTGAATTAGGTAATGATGCAGGGATGATTGGTGCAGCTTCATTAGTAATAAATGAATTAGAAAACAATAATTAAATATAACTTGTTAGAGAGGAAATATTTTTTATATGGATACATTTGTTAATGCAATTAAGAATATGAGTACATTTTCTAAAGTTTTATGGATTGGTCTGTTCATTTGGGCAATTTGGGAAATCGTTCAATATTACCGACGCAAAAATTCTGCAACTGCTTTAGACAACGAATCATTTAACCAAAACTTACGAAAAGTTCAACTAATTGACGTGCGTGAACGTGATGAGTTTAATGCAGGACATATTTTAGGCGCACGTAATATGCCGTTGTTCGAATTAAAGCAACGTTATACTGAATTAAGAAAAGACTCACCTATTTATTTATATGAAGATGGTACGTACGCTGCTTATCGTGCAGCAATTATTTTGAAGAAGAATGGTTACTCAGATATTTACGTATTGAAGGATGGCTTCAAGAACTGGGAAGGCCGTATTAAAAGAAACAAAATCTTAGAAGACTAACTTAAACATAAAAACTCTGATACTATTTGCTTAACCGCAATAAAATAGTATCAGAGTTTTTTAATTATTTATTTAAACTTGAAATATCCATCAGACCTCGTTCGTTTAAATATGAAATGATGTTTCCTGCTGTTTCTTCAATTGACTTATTCGCAACGTTAATCACTTTACAGCCTAATTGTTTGTACAATTTTTCAGCATAGTATATTTCAGCTTCAATACGATTGGTATTTGAATAATAAGTCTCTGGATTCATTCCATATGAAATCATTCGCTCTTTACGGATTTCAGTTAAGATTGCAACATCGTTTGTTAAACCAATAATACGTTTTGGGTCAACTTGCCAGATTTCTTCTGGTAAATCCGACTCTGGAACGAGTGGAAGGTTTGCAACCTTAAAGTTATTATTTGCTAAGAATATACTTAATGGTGTTTTAGACGTTCTTGAGATACCTAAAATAACGATGTCTGCCTCTAAGAACCCTTTGGGCTCTTTTCCATCATCATGTTTAACCGCGAACTCTAAGGCTTCAATTCGACTGAAATAGTTTGAATCTAGACGTCGGTTAACAATACCGGACTGTGCATTCGGCTTAACTTCAACGATGTTACTAATTCGATCAACAATAGGTGTTAATATATCATAACTTTCTTCGCAGACACCTTGTGATTCTCGATCTAAATAGTGAGCCATTTCAGGATTTGAAAATGTGTGCAAAACAATCGATTTTTTTTCTTCATTTTTTAATGCTTCTATAATTTCATCAATCTCATCCAATTCAGATATGAATGTATAGTCTTTAATAATGTAATCTAAATCTGGGAATTGAGATAAAGCTGAACGAGCAATATTGACTGCAGATTGTCCGATAGCATCGGATACAATATATACAGCTAAATTATTTGGTTGGGACATAATACTTCCTTCCTTAAATGATTTCTTCATTTGTCAGCACAATTATAGATGAAATGGAACTAAAAATAAACTAAATACTGAGAATTGAGACTTTGTACTGTAAAAATAATGGACATACCTCTTTAACTTTGTATAGTTCTCACGTATACTATCAAGTGACTAAGTGATTAAATAGGGTGATTAAAATGGCACTGCTTAAAAGGGCGCTAGAAACGTTAGAAAAGAGTCAACTTAAAATAACTGAACGACGCGTTCGAATGTTAGAAATCTTATACAGTGAAGACCGTTATTTATCTGCGAAAGAAATGAAGATGCATTTAAAAGAAGACTATCCTGGAATTAGTCCAGATACAATCTACCGTAACTTACATTCTTTTTCAGAATTAACGATTTTAGAAGAAACTGAAATATCAGGCGAGAAGTATTTTCGCGCGAATTGTAGTTCAAATGGTCATCATCACCACTTTATTTGTTCAGAGTGTGGTTACACCATTGAGCTAACAGAGTGTCCAATCGCATATTTCAAAGATCAAATAGGTGATGCACAGGTAACTTCTCATCGCTTTGAAGTTTTTGGTTTATGTACAAATTGCTTAGATTAGTGATTATGCATTAAATTTTAAAAATAAGTGAAAAATATTGTTAATAAGTTCATTTATCTGATTGACGATAATTTTATTTTTGTATATAATGGTTTATGAACTGTTGATTATAACTAATTGACAGAAAACATTAATTCCAAAGGCGGTTACGCCCGAAGGATCAAGGGACGACAAATTGTGAATATGATTCAAATGTTGGAATGCCCTGAAATGACGAGGGGAGGGAAGAACGTTGACTAAAACGGATGTCAGAGAAGGTGAAAATCTCGAGGACGCTCTTCGTCGATTCAAACGTTCCGTATCAAAAACTGGTACTCTTAGAGAAGCTAGAAAAAGAGAACACTATGAAAAACCTAGTGTAAAACGTAAGAAGAAGTCTGAGGAAGCTCGTAAAAGAGATAAAATGAGCAAAAGAAGAAATAGATATTAATTTTGTTAGCCCGACGAATCGTGTAACGATTGTTGGGCTTTCTTTTTACCAATAGATAAAAGAAAGGGAGTTACTTATGAGAATACTTGATCAATTAAATCGGGATATGAAAACAGCAATGAAAGCAAAAGATCGTGAGAGTCTAACGACAATTCGTATGATTAAATCATCGATTCAAAATGAGGAAATTGCTAAGGGTCGCGACTTGGATGCAGATGAAGAATTAACGATTTTAGCTAGAGAGAAAAAACAACGTTTAGAGTCTCTAGAAGAATTCAAAAAAGCAGACCGCACAGACTTAGTTGAAAAACTTGAAGCTGAAATTAAAGTCGTTGATAACTATTTACCTGAACAATTATCAGATGATGAAGTTCGTGAACTTGTACAAGAAACTATCGATGAAGTTGGCGCTGAGTCAATGAAAGATATGGGTTCTGTTATGAGTGCAGTAATGCCTAAAGTTCAAGGACGCGCAGATGGTGGTCAAATTAACGGTCTTGTACGTGAACTTCTATCAAAATAAAGAATCAATTCTTATGAACTGAGTGGAACAGAAATGTTTCGCTCTTTTTTTGACTAATTTACTACATATGATTTCTGTGTTTATGTTTACAGTGCTCAACGAACTATTATGGTAACTGAGGCAAAAATATGATAAAATTCTAATACTACTTAATTATATTAAAGGAGTGTATGAGTCTTTGACCAACCAACAAAATCAATCCATTCGAACAATGCAAACAGATGAATTAGCAATGGCTATATTTGGCGCACAAAATAACAATTTAGCTATTTTCGAAAATGAGTTAGAAGTCTCTTTAAACACACGAGGAAAACAATTAATCATTTCCGGAAGTGAAGAGAATGTTTTGCAAGTCGGTGAAATCATTTCACAATTGGAATTATTAGCTGAAAAGCAAAATACAATTAAATCAATGGATATTATAAATGCGATTCGTTTGTCGAAAGGCGGACAGCTTGATCAATTTATGCGCATGTATGAGAAAGAAATTACACGAGATCATAACGGGAAACCGATACGTGTAAAAAATGTCGGTCAAAGTAACTATGTAAATGCGATTCGTAAAAACGATATTGTTTTCGGAGTAGGTCCTGCCGGTACAGGTAAAACTTTTATAGCTGTTGCAATGGCCGTAGCTGCTTTAAAAAAAGGCGAAGTAAAGCGAATTGTTTTAACTCGGCCAGCCGTTGAAGCTGGAGAAAACCTTGGATTTTTACCGGGCGACTTAAAAGAGAAAGTTGATCCATACTTAAGACCGTTATATGACTCGTTATATACGATATTAGGTGTTGAACATACTGGACGCTTAATGGAGCGAGAAACAATCGAGATTGCACCTCTTGCTTATATGAGAGGACGAACACTCGACGATGCCTTTGTCATTCTTGATGAAGCACAAAATACAACGACCCAACAAATGAAGATGTTTTTAACACGTTTAGGCTTCGGTTCTAAAATGGTTGTTAATGGAGATGTTACTCAAATTGACTTGCCTCGCGGAACTAGAAGTGGCTTGATTCACTCAAGCAATATTTTGAAAAATGTAATTGGTGTAGGTTCTATTAACTTCAGTTCATCTGATGTTATCCGACATCCATTAGTTTCAGAAGTGATAAAAGCATATGAAGGTCATGAATTTTCTGAAGAAAAATAATTAAATTAACAGATGAAGTGGAAGTGAAAACTTTGGATATTGCAATTTATGATGAAACAGAGCGCGTAAATAATGAACATCTTGAGTTAATCGAGGCCGTTATTATCGCAGCAGCAAAGACATTAGAACTAAAAGATAACATTGAAGTTTCGGCTACAATCGTCGATAACGAACGTATTCATGAAATTAATCGAGAATATCGTTCAATTGATCGACCAACGGATGTTATCAGCTTTGCGATTGAAGATAATGATGACGATGATTTTGAAATCTTTTTTGATGAATCAGTCGACGAAGACATACAACTGCCTCGATTATTAGGGGATTTGTTTATATCAATTGATAAAGTAAAAGAACAATCCGAAGAATTCGGACACTCATTTGAGCGTGAGCTTGGATTTTTAACTGTCCATGGATTCCTTCACTTAAATGGGTACGACCATCAAACAGATGAGGAAGAAAAAATCATGTCAGCCCTTCAGGATGAAATATTGGAGGAGATTGGACTTGAGCGGAAATAAGAAAAGGAAGAAGCCGGAAAAGAATCGAACGTATCTGAGTTCTTTTCGTTATGCTTTTGAAGGAGTAAGAAC
>CAMYQS010000072.1 GCA_947296835.1 uncultured Atopostipes sp. | reverse complement strand
CTCCAATTGTTTGGATTGCTGTAGTAATTGCCGCACCGATTGTGTCACCGTTTGAAAGTGTCACTTCTTTAGCTTCTTCAACTGAAGCTGGTTTGTGCTCAACAATTGCAATAGCGATATCTTTAACTAGTTGTTGGAACTGTTCGTTTTTAGAAACGTAGTCCGTTTCACTGTTAACTTCTACTACTGCTGCAGTGTTTCCATCAACGTGAACGTAAGTTAAACCTTCCGCTGAGATACGGTCTGCTTTTTTAGCTGCAGTTGCCATACCTTTTTCACGTAAGATATCAATTGCTTTGTCCATGTCGCCTTCTGCTTCTACTAATGCTTTTTTAGCGTCCATCATACCAACGCCAACTTTATCACGAAGTTCTTTTACTTGAGCTGCTTTAATTTGTGCCAAGATGATTCCTCCTGTAAATTTTAATAATTGTCCATCGTATTTAAATTAATTAATTGATTTGAATTACTTGTTGTCGCCTTCTACAGCTTCAACCATTTCCTCAATAGATTGTGATTTTTCGTTATCTAATGATTGAGAGTCACCTTGATTTCCTTCTACGTACGCATCTGCCATAACTGAAGCAATTAATTTAATTGCACGGATAGCGTCATCGTTTGAAGGGATGATATAGTCGATATCATCTGGGTCTGTGTTTGTATCAACCATTGCAATAACAGGGATTCCTAATTTTTTAGCTTCCATAACTGCAATGTTTTCTTTACGAGGATCTACTACGAAAATCGCGTCTGGAACACCAGGCATATCTTTGATTCCGCCTAATGTACGTTGTAGTTTGTCTCTTTCTTTCATTAGTAAGCTTACTTCGTTTTTAGGTAGAACTTCAAAAGTTCCATCTTCTTCCATAGCTTCTAATTCTTTTAGGTAGTCAATACGTTTGCTGATTGTTTTCCAGTTTGTAAGTGTTCCACCTAACCAACGGTGGTTAATGTAATGAGCACCTGCACGTTCAGCTTCTTCTTTAATTGACTCTTCTGCTTGCTTTTTAGTACCTACGAATAGAACATGACCATTATTTTGACCAATTTCACGTACAACGTCGTATGCTTTCTCGATTAACTTTACAGTTTGCTGTAAGTCAATAATGTAGATACCGTTTCTTTCTGTGAAAATGTATGGTTTCATTTTTGGGTTCCAACGACGTGTTTGGTGACCAAAGTGAACACCTGACTCTAATAATTGTTTCATTGTTACTACTGCCATTTTAATTCCTCCATTTTTGTTTTATTTCTTCCTCCAGTTTCACACACTCAAACAACTCCTGGCATAGGAGCAACAGTTGAGTAATCCACTCGAGTGAAAATTAGTGCATTTGCACCGTTTATTATTATAACTAAAACATATTCTTTTTTCAAATAAAACTTGAACTTTTTTTAAAAGTAACGCATACTAAATTTATATTTTATTGAGGTGATGCTTTTTATGTACAATTTTATTATGAATTTCATTAAAGGATTAGTCCGTATTTTAAACGGAAAAACAAATGTTTATGGTAAAGAGAATTTACCAACTGATGAAAAGTTTGTTTTAGTCGCGCCACACCGTTCATTTTTAGATCCAGTGTATATTGCGATTACATCTTTACCTCATCATTTCTCTTTTATGGCAAAAAAAGAATTATTTGACATTCCATTTTTAGGTTGGCTTATCCGAAAAGTGAATGCTTTTCCAGTTGATCGCGAGAAACCGGGCGTAAGTGCGATTAAGACCCCAGTAAACTACTTAAAGAATAACGAATTAAACGTTGTCGTCTTCCCTAGTGGTAGTCGCCATTCGACTGAACTGAAAGGTGGCGCTATTACAATTGCTCGTTTAGGTAAGAGTAAAATTGTGCCAGCCATTTACGATGGTCCGCTAACCGTAAAAGATTTACTGTTACGTAAACAGACGACTGTCATCTTTGGTGAACCATTTGAAGTTAAACGCAAAATCGATGGCGTAGATGATATCAATCTTTACTACTCAGAAAAGATTCAAGATTCATTTGATGCACTCGAACAGAAAATCTAAATTTAAAAGACTATGTCCACTGCTTTATCAGTAGACATAGTCTTTTTTGTTTTGTATATGATTATTTTGTTTCTATTGGGTTTTGTAATCCAAGGTTTTGTAGTTCGTACATTTCATTGTAACGACCACCCAGCTCAATTAACGCTTCGTGGTTTCCTCGCTCAACGATTTCACCAGATTCAAGTACTAGAATCTGATCTGCATCACGGATTGTAGACAGTCTGTGAGCAATCGCAACGGTTGTACGACCGGCACGCATTCGGTTTAACCCTTCTTGAATTAACGATTCCGTTTCTGTATCAATGTTTGCAGTTGCTTCATCAAGGATTAAAATCTTAGGATCCTTCACGATTGTACTTGCAAATGAGAGTAACTGTTTCTCCCCACTTGAAAATCCTGCCCCACGCTCAACTACCTTATGGTCGTATTGGTTTGGAAGCTTCTCAATGAAACGATCCGCTTGAACAAATTTAGCCGCATCGATGATTTCACGATCGGTAATTGAATCGTCTAATAAACGGATATTATCTTTAATTGTTCCATAGAACATAAATGAATCCTGTAAGACAAGTCCTATCTCACGACGTAACTCTTCAATTGGATAATTTCGAATAGAATGGCCATCAATTAATATATCCCCTTCTTGGAATTCATAGAAACGCATTAATACGTTAATAATGGATGACTTCCCACTTCCAGTATGCCCAACAAGTGCTACCGTCTCTCCTGGATTAACAGTGAAACTAATATTTCTAAGCACTTCCGTTTCACTATCATATGAGAACGTTACGTTCTTAAACTCAATTTTAGCATCTTGAATGTTTAATTCTGGCAATTCATCTTGTGCTGGTGTGTATGTTTCATCATCCATCACTTTTAAAATACGACTACTTGATATGATTCCGTCCTGAAATAAACTTAAGTTATCCATTAATCGCGTTAGCGGTTGGAAGAATAGTCGTACATATGAAGTGAAGGCATAAATAACTCCAACTTCTATCGGAGAATTTAATGCACTAAATCCAAATATTCCAAGAATAACAACAATAGCCAGTGTATAAAGTAAGTCGATAATTGGACTTAATAAAATCGCGTTGATCTTCATCATTGAGAAACGAGAATGAAAGTACTCTTCGTTAGTCGTTTCAAATTCGTTAATCATGCGTTTTTCTTGTCTAAATTGTTGTATGGTCGACATACCATTAATGGACTCTGCTAATTTTGAATTCAATTGACTGTTCTTACTCTTCATTTCAGAATACGTTTTTGAACTGTAGACTTGGTAGAAACGAATAATAACAACAAGGATAGGTACAAAAGCCAAGACTGCTAATGAAACTTTCCAGTCTAATATAAGCATCGCAATAAAGGTCGTTGTAATACTTAACATACTTTGTGTAATGTTTAGTAGTACGTTCCAGAAGTCTTTAAGTGCTTCTGTATCGTTTGTTATACGAGTAACAACCCAACCTGTTGCTGTCCCATCGAAGAATTTCATTCCTAATGTGTGCACTTTTTCATAGATCTTATTACGTACGTTTTGGACAGTTCTTTCGGCAGCCATATTAAAAAGATATAATTCAAAAAACGTAAAGACCATTTTTAATATAGTCAATCCTAGATACATTCCACCGAATAGCCAAGCAGTTTGTCCAGTCGCACTTCCTGTAGCTAAATGATTATCTATAAACGTTTGGATCACTCGAGGTTGCGCGGCATTAACAACAGCTAAGGCAATCACTAATAGAATAGCAATAGCGAAATTCTTGAGATAAGGTTTTGTAAACTTTAAAATTCGTTTTAAAGTACTCATCTGCTCTTTAATAGGTATCGAACGGTATTTATTTTCATTTTCGATTTCAACATTTGCTGCCATATTACTCCACCCCTCCCAATTCAGGTACTTGCTCTTCTAATTGTTGTTTATTGAACATGTCTTTGTACCAACCATCATTATTTAGAAGTTGTACGTGTGTTCCACGTTCAGCAATTTTACCATCTTCTAATACGAGTATTTCATCCGCATGCATCAATGAGCTAATGCGGTGTGCAATAATAATTGTAGTCTGGTCATCGCGTAAATCTCTTAAGCCACTTAAGATTTCTTCTTCCGTTTTCGCATCGACTGCAGAAAGCGAATCATCTAAAATCATTAACTCAGGGTTCTTAATAACGGCACGTGCAATTGCAACACGTTGCTTTTGTCCTCCAGATAAAGAAACACCACGTTCACCGGTTTCCGTATCATAGCCATTAACCATTTCCATAATATCGCCATGAACATCTGCAATTTTAGCGGCCTTTTCAACTTCTTCTTGTGGAATAGTTGGGTCACTAAAACGGATATTATCTCGGATTGTTGTCGAGAATAAGAAGTTATCTTGCGGAACATAGCCGATAGCGCTCAATAACGAGTCTAAGGTATAATCTCGGATATCCTGACCACCGATTGAAATGTTTCCATTATAGTAATCATAATCTCGTAGTAATAATTTAATAATTGATGATTTTCCAGAACCCGTTTTTCCAACAATACCTAATGTATGCCCCTTTGGAATTGTGAAATGAATATCTTCTAAAGATGCTTTTTTATCGTTTGGATACGTAAATGAATCAACTGAAAATTCGATATCTCCAACCGCTTTTGAGCTAATCGCATGTTCTTTTTCTGAAATAGAAGACGTTTCATTTAATAGAATCTCAATACGTTCATAACTTGCTGAACCACGTTCAATAATATTAAATAAACGTCCAATCGCAAACATCGGCCAGATTAACATACCAATATAACTGATAAATGTGACGAATTCACCGACTGTAATTTCAGTATCAATGATCAAGTAACCACCAACAATAATGGCAATAACATATGATGCACCGATAATTAAACTTAATGCTGGATCAAATAGTGAATCGATTTTGTACACTTCACGGTTTTTATCTACAATGTTTTCTGTCAGTCCTTCAAATTCTTGTGTATCTTCTTTTTCTTGGCCAAATGTTTTAATAACTTTAATCCCTTGAAGACTTTCCTGAACTTTGTTGTTCATGTCAGAGAAAGCTTCTTGTGCACTACGGAAACGACTATGTAACATTTTCCCTAAATAACGAGAAGTCACAGCTATTAATGGTAGTGGAATGACAGCTAATAGTGTTAATCGCCAATCAACAACAATAAACATTGCTGTAACTGTAACGATTGTAACAGATAATGAATCAGCTAGTGTTACAATCCCGCCACCCGCAACCATTCGAAGTGATCGCACATCGTTTGTTGCGTGAGCCATTAAGTCACCTGTTCGATATTTCTGATAAAACTCACTGTCCATATTTGTAAAATGGCGATACAGACGGTTACGAACAATACGTTCTAAACGAGCAGAGTTTCCCCAGATTCGAACACGCCAAACATAACGCAAGAGATACTGTCCAATGGCAGTAATCGCTAAAACAATTAGTAATTCAATAAGTGTACTTTGCGTAATCGTGTTTGCACTTATTTCGTCAATCACTATTCCAATAATTCTAGGCGGAACTAATTGTAGTAAAGCAACAATTAACAATGCTAAAATTGCTGTTGTATAGGATTTCCAGTGTTCTTTAAAAAACCAACTTAATTTCTTATATATATCCATTTATACACCTTTTCTATGAGTCGCAATATAAAGCGGTTTCTAGTTTTAAATTAGATTAAAACGAACAGCAAAGCATTCACTGTTCGTTTTTCTAGTCTATTTTTTCTTTTTCTTCGATTGGCCTTTCATCTGGTTAACCATCTGGTTGATTTTACGTTCAGAAGGTTTTTGTCCCATTGAAAGCATCATTGTACGAATCATTTGTTCATCAATTGGTGGGTTTTCTTCAAAGTATTTAACCATATATTTACGTGCTAAGAAGAATCCAGCAACTGCTCCTCCAAGTAGAGCAAGGATAATTAATAAAATTGCTAAGCCTAAATGCATATTGTTCACTCCTATCTCATAATACACTATTCAAATTATATTTGAATTTTAATTTACCTATACTATTCTACCGAAAATAGAATAAAATTAAAACTATTCGTTTCACTATTTATTAAAAAAGTAACAAAAAAGACAGCTAAATTAGATACTAGCTGTCTTCCTATCACTTTTCTTTGTTCTAAAAGATTACTTCGCTAAACCTTCGTATTCTTTTACAATGTTATCTACCGTAAATCCGAAGTATTCAATAACTTCTTCACCTTTACCACTTGCACCAAAGCTATCAATACCTAATGCTTTACCTTCAAAACCTAGGTAACGATCCCATCCGAATGTTGTACCCATTTCAATCGCTACACGGTTTGTAACTGATTTAGGTAATACCGATTCTTTGTAGTCATCGTCTTGTTGTTCGAATAACTCGAAACTTGGCATTGAAACAACTGATACGTGGTGACCTTTTTCTAATAAAGCTGCTTGAGCTTTAACGGCTAATGCAACTTCTGAACCAGTAGCCAGTAAAATTCCTTCTACTTCGTCTTTAGCTGGTGAAATAACATAAGCACCTTTTTTAACATTTTCTAGTGCTAGCGTATCTGAGTTTTCCAATACTGGAATGTCTTGACGAGTTAACGCAATAATCGTTGGTGTGTCAGTAGACTCTAACGCAATCTTCCACGCTGCAACCGTTTCGTTTGCATCAGCTGGGCGTAATACGTTTACGTTTGGCATTACACGGAAACTTGCTAAATGTTCAACGGGCTCATGTGTTGGTCCATCTTCACCTACTGCAACTGAATCATGTGTTAACACATAAATTGCAGGGATTTTAGATAATGCTGCTAGACGAACTGCTGGACGTAAGTAGTCTGAGAACACGAAGAACGTTGAGCTGTATGAGTGCGTTCCACCGTGTAATAAGATACCGTTTAATGCAGATGCCATCGCATGCTCACGCACACCATACCAAATGTTCTTACCAGCATAATTATCTGCCGAAAAGTCATCCACACCGTCGATCATTGTTTTGTTTGATCCTGATAAGTCAGCTGATCCACCCCAGAAATTTGGTACAACTTTAGCAATAGCGTTAATAACTTCTCCAGATACTCCACGGGT
>CAMYQS010000071.1 GCA_947296835.1 uncultured Atopostipes sp. | reverse complement strand
GAGCTGCATATGCCCACACAGGTCCACCAGCTTGGTAAACGTTAACGCCTAGAGGCTCAACATATTGAATTTCTAAAGTATAGTCATCAATTTGACGCATACCCGAAATTGTATCTGCTGTACCTTCTTTAAACTCTGGCATACCTTCGATGTTTTCGAAGTCTCCACCGTAACGAACACCTGTATAATCTGGTGATCCAATGATTTCATAAGTAAACACGATATCATCAACAGTTAATTCTTCGCCATCATGCCATTTGATGCCTTCTTTAAGTTTTAACGTTACAACGTTACGTTCTTGATCAAATTCCATGTCAGCAGCGCCGCCTGAAGTCCACTTGAAGTTTTCGTCTGAACGTAAAACTGATCCTAACATAGGTCCCATGATTTGAGAGTCTGTGTTAATTGAGTAGTACTCAGTACTGAAAATTCCTGGGAATGCTGATTCTGCTACTAATGCGATTCTTAGCGTAGCATCTTCAACTGCTTCACCTTCGTTTTCGATTACTTCTGGAAAACCTGTATCGGCAACATCTTCTGCACCATTATCAGTATTTTCCGCTGCACCATCATCAGTACCTGTATCTACATCTGTGTCTGTGTCTGCGTCTCCTGCACATGCTGCTAATAATAAAGCAACTGCTGCTGAACTAGCTAGTAGTCCGTATTTTCTCTTTAGTGACATATGAATTCTCCCCTTTTATAATTGTAGGTTGTTTTATCCCAGTCTTTGTTTCGCGTCAGACGCACGTTTTAACGCTTGTCCAACATAGTTAATACTCAACATCAACACTAGGATTAAAGTTGATGCCGGTAGCCAAACCCATGTTCTAAATTCCATATTGTATGGAGTGGTTGCCGAACTTACTAATCTTCCTAAAGAAGGAATTTGTTCAGGTAATCCGTAACCTAAGAAAGTTAATCCTGTCTCTAAACCAATGTTTCCAGCGTATGAAAGGATAAGCTGAACCATGATTAATGAAGATAAGTTAGGTAACATTTCTAATAAGATAATTTTCCAAGTAGGTGTTCCCATCGTTTTAGAAGCACTGATATAGTCACGACTTGATTCAGATAGTGATTTACTTCGAACTACTCGACAGTAACCTGTCCATGAGAATACACTCATGATGAATACGAAGCTTGGAATCGTAACTTTTGGAACAACTACCATGAAAACAATAATAATCATTGTAGTTGGAAGCGTCATAACGAAGTCCGTTACACGCATGATCGCGTTATCTACTTTCCCACCGTAGTAACCTGCGATTAAACCTAGTGAAATACCAATCGTAGCAATAATCGATGTTACCGCAACTGCGATAATGATTGAGTTCCAAGCTGCTAGAAGTAATTGAGTAAACACGTCTCGACCGTAATCATCGGCTCCGAAAATTAATGTTTTCTCTCCATTCCAAGCATCGGCTATTAAACCCCATTCAAATTCAACTGGCTTTTCAAAGTTTCGTAAAATATCAACCTGCATAACAGCATTTGCATCAAGTCTTAAAGACCAAACAAGTGTTGTTAGTAGGATTAGTACTAATATAATTAAAGCAATCATTGCGACTCTATCTTTTAGAAACTCTCGGACAATTACTTTAAATCCCATAGGAGGTGCTGAAAGTTCTTCACTCTCACTTGCGCCTTCTATTACGGCTGTCTTTTTGAGTTTATCATCATTTCTATCCATTTTTTTCATTCCTTTACTTTTCTAATAGTTAGTCTATTCGGATACGAGGATCTGCAAGACTTAAAGCAATATCTGATATAAGTGAACCTATAATGGCTAAAATACCATATAGTAAGGTTAATGTGATAACTACTGAATAATCTCGACCATTAATAGATGTGATGAATAAATCTCCCATTCCATTAAAAGCGAAAATCTGTTCAATAAACACAGACCCACTTAGTAAACTAGAAAAGATAAAACCAAAGGATGAAGCAATTGGTAAGAGTGCATTACGGAAAATGTGTTTCGCATAAATCTTACCTTCCGGTACACCTTTTGATCGTGCAGTTCTTACATAATCTTGCGTTTTTGCATCGATTACTTCACTTCTCAATGTTTGAGTCGTTGAAGCAGTACCTAGAATTCCTCCAGTAAATCCTGGAAGTAATAAACGATAGAACATATCCCAGTAGTATTCTGCTGTTCCGGCTGTCATCGTAACGTTTTTCGAACCGAAAGTTGGGAACCAACCTAAGCGGTATCCAAAGATAAACACCATTAATAGTGCTAGTACGAATGTTGGAATAGCATAACTTATATAGTTATAAATCATTACAAATTTGTCAAACCAACTATTGTTAAAGCGACCTGCAAACATACCAAATGGTAATGCAATTAGGTACGTAAAGAATGTTGATACAATTCCTAAGCGTAGTGAGTTTGCTGCACGCCCACCAATTAATGTAGTAACAGGTACTTGTTGTGCATAACTTCTACCGAAGTCACCTTGCAATACATTACCAACCCATCTTACATATTGAACAGGAACGGGATCGTTCCAACCTGCTGCTTCTCTTAAAGCTTCAATTTGAGCTGGATCAACGTTAGGGTCAATCATTCCTGTGAAAGGGTCCCCTGGCATGTTTTGTGCTACAACGAATACAATAATACTAAGCAAAATAATTTGAGGAATCATTGTTAGCAAACGACGTAATACTGTTTTCCACATAATTAATTGCCTCCTTCAGATTGTTTAATTTTATCATTAGGATTTAACGCTACCCAATGTTGATCATCAAATGTTTGAAGATCATAAACGCGACCTTTTTCAGAATAGTAATGAATCTGTTGTTCTTGATATTCTTTCTCAACCGCTCGACGTTCAGCTTTATGCTGCTCACGGTTAAGTGGGTCAATCTGAGGTATAGCAGATAATAATCGACGAGTATAGATATGTTGTGGGTTGTTAAAGATTTTTTCTTTAGAACCACGTTCTACGAAACGTCCGCGGTGCATAATTGCTATGTCATCCGCCATATATTTTACAACACTTAGGTCATGAGAGATGAATAAATAACTTAATCCATACTCTTCTTGAATACGACGCATGAAGTTTAATACTTGAGCTTGAACAGATAGGTCTAATGCCGATGTCGGTTCGTCAGCAATGATTAGTTTTGGACTACTTGCTACTGCACGAGCCACTCCTAAACGTTGACGTTGTCCACCTGAGAATTCATGTGGGTATCTGTAAATTGCTTCTTCGTTAAGTCCTACGATTTCAAGTAAGCGAATAACTTCGTTTTTCTCTTGATCGTTTGTGTAATTAAAGTAATTACGCATTGGTTCTGCGATAATATCTTTGATTCGTTTTTTAGGGTTTAATGATGATGTCGAGTCTTGGAAGATCATCTGAATATCTTTATTGTAATCAGCATATTCAGAACGACGACTTCTAGCTTTGTTTGTTACGTCGACTCCGTTATAAGTAACTTGGCCACCTGTAACTCCTTCTAAACCGATAATTGCTTTACCAATTGTCGTTTTACCAGAACCAGACTCTCCTACTAAACCGTATGTTTTACCTTCTTCAATAATCATGTCTACACCATCAACAGCGTAAACCCAATCTTGGATTGTATTAAAAATTCCACCACGAATTGGGAAGTGAACTTTTAAATCTTTTAATTCTAAGAATGACATTATTTTTCTTCCTCCCCTTCAAAGTAGAAATGCTTCCAGCTGTTTCCTCTTACCTTATGGCCTGGAGCAATTTCTGCTAGTTGAGGATCTTCGTCGAATACCTCATCTGGCATCCAAGGAATACGATTCTTGAAACGGTCTCCAGTACGAGGTAGTGCTTGTAATGAAGGGACAGTTCCTTGAATAACGTGTAACTCTGCAACTTCTTCTCCCTCAAGTTCTTGAGGAATAGAGTTCAATAATGAACGAGTATACGGATGTTTTGGATCAGTAAATAATATATCTACTGGTGCTTCTTCAACAATTTGACCGGCATACATTACTGCTACGCGATCTGCTGTTTCAGCTACAACACCCAAGTCGTGAGTAATTAAGATAATTCCAGAGTTCGTTTCATCTTGAATATCATTCATTAAGTCTAAAATTTGTGCTTGAATTGTTACGTCTAAAGCTGTCGTTGGCTCATCTGCAATAATGATTGGCGGTTTGTTTGCTAACGCAATCGCGATAACAACACGCTGTCTCATTCCACCTGATAACTCATGTGGATACTGTTTTGCAGTACGTTGAGGATTAACAATCCCAACCTGATCCAATAACTTTAAGACTTCCTCTTGACGAGCATTTTCTTTCAAGTCTGTATGGTAAATGAGAGATTCCTCAATTTGTTTACCAACAGTCATAACTGGGTTTAATGAACCTAGCGGATCTTGGAAAATCATACCAATATCGTTTCCTCGGATTCGATTGTATAATTTCTCATTTAACTTCGTTAAGTCTAACCCTTTGTATAAAATTTCACCTTTTACTTTAGTATTAAGTGGATCATGTAATCCAATAATAGCTGTGGCAAGAGTTGATTTACCAGAACCCGATTCTCCTACGATTGCTAGAATCTCATTCTTCTTTAATGTTATTGACACGTCATCCACTGCGTTGTGGTATTCGTCGCCAAAACGGAAACCAACTTCTAGATTATTAATTTCCAATAAGTTTTCTTCGGTCGCCACTATCGTAACCTCCTATGCATTCTGCTTTACGTGACTAAAGTTTTTGAAGTCTCTAATCATATATTAAGACTCGCTATTAATTTTTACTATTAAACAAAATACATTATAGATAGTCTGCTTAGTTGTGTTGCTCAATCAACTTATCTATAATAATATAGTATAAAATTAAAAAATCAAGCCTTTTTCTCATTTAATTTTAATTTTTACTCATTTTGTTGATTTTCCTTGCTTAGCTTTCGCCTTAAACCTTGGTCTTAATGTATTCTACAGCTGTTCCTACTGTAGTAATTTGTTCAGCAACTTCATCGGAAATCTCCTCGTTAAAGGCATCTTCCATCTCCATGACTAATTCTACGATGTCTAATGAATCAGCACCTAGGTCATTTTGAAAGCTTGTGTCGTAATTAATTTTTTCTTCATCGACGCCTAGTCGATCAACAATAATGGCTTTAATATGGTCAAATATTTCTTGTTCTGTCACTGCAGCCACCTCCTCAATTTCTACATTATAAATAAGTAGGTAAAATCGTTTCAAATATATTCCTTTTTATTTAAAGTTAAAATTACCTAAAAAAATACTGATAGCTATCATTTTAACGCAATTCTAAACGAATTTCCATAGTTTTCACATAATTTTATGATTAATTAGAATCTTTTAACTTGTACTATTTAAAACCTTGCTTATTTTTGAACATTTTCAAAATATTGTTCAAGATCTTTTAGGACATCTGTCTGTAAAATATCTCTTGTCTGTCTTAGGGTATGATAGACTGCTTCAGCGTCTGTTGCACCGTGTGTCTTCATTACTGGTGATTTAACACCGAATAATATAGCTCCACCAAGTTTAGACAAGTTCATAGTATCCTTCAATCCTTTAAGTTGGTCCTTTAATAGTAGAGCGCCCAGTTTCCCTTTCGTTCCACTATCTTTTATTGCATCCATTAAAAGGTTAACAACTGTTGAAGCTGTTCCTTCCATTGATTTCAACACGGCATTACCTGTGAAACCATCTACAACCAATACATCCGCTGGTCCATTAAACATTTCTCTTGCTTCAACGTTTCCAACGAATTGTATGTTTTCATTTTCTTTTAATAAATCAAATCCAGCTTTTGTTAACTGATTACCTTTATTATCTTCTGTCCCATTGTTCAGCAGGGCAACCGTTGGATTTTCTACTTTATTAACATATTTCGCATAATACGTACCTAGTGTCGCGTATTGATCTAAATTTATAGGTTTTGTATCTGCGTTCGAACCTAAGTCTAATACAAGCATATTATCGCGATTTGATTTGACCGTTAACATAGAGGCCATTAGTGCTGGTCGGTCAATTCCACGAATTCGTCCTATGATTAGCGTTCCAGCTGCGAGTAATGCTCCAGTGTTTCCAGCAGAGAACAAAGCATCGTTCTCGCCATCTTTTACTGAATGAGCAGCTAGTACCATTGATGCTTTCTTTTTACGGCGAACAGAACGTACAGGATCATCGTCACCTTCAATTTTTTCATCCGTATGTACGATTTCAATATTCGGTAAGGATTTTGTCATGTATTCGTTAATCTTTTTTTCGTCACCGTACATAACCATCGTTGTATCAGGGAAAGCTTCAGCAGCAACTAACACACCTTCTACTACTACTTTTGGCGCATCGTCTCCACCCATCGCATCAATTGCAATTCTCATCGTGTCACTCCTTAAATAAGTTTATCATTAACATTCTTTAATAATATTAATCTAGTATATCAGTAATCTGTCCATCTTCAATACCTACTAAGTATCTTAACTTCTCATATTGTTGATTTTTAAAAAAGTCTTCCTTCATTATAACCAGTCCAGCTTCATAACGAGCTGCTTCTAAAGCTAATTCGTCTTCTACAAGATCAGCTACTTTGAATTCTGGCAAACCGGATTGTCTTTTTCCAAATAGTTCTCCAGGTCCACGCATCTCTAAATCTTTTTGACTAATAACGAACCCGTCTGTTGAACTTGTCATAATTTGCATTCGTTTAACGCCGTTTTCTCCTTTAGGGTCTGCAACTAAAATACAAAATGATTGTTTTGATCCACGCCCAACTCTTCCTCTTAACTGATGAAGTTGTGCTAAACCAAATCGATCAGCATCGTGAATGACCATCATTGTCGCATTCGGTACATCAATTCCAACCTCAATGACAGTTGTTGAAACTAAGATGTCTATTTCATGATTTTTAAATGCAAACATGATTTCATCTTTTTCTTCTGAAGTCATTCGCCCATGTAACAGCCCCACTGTATACTCTGGCGCAAACGATTCCGCATAAAGATTAGCTAACTGTGTCGCATTTTCTAGGTCCAATTCTTCTGATTCTTCTATTAAAGGACCAACTACATAAACTTGCGAATTCTTCTTTAGCTCTTTTCGTATTTCATCTCTTAATTGTGGAACCTGTTTTTTACGAATCCAATATGTTTTAATCGGT
>CAMYQS010000070.1 GCA_947296835.1 uncultured Atopostipes sp. | reverse complement strand
AAGGAAAATCTAAATGCAGTAATGCTCTCATTACAAAGTTATCAAGCAGTGGAACTCATGACCACAACCATTGAAAACCAAAGAGCATTAGTTAATGAGTATTTCAGTGTGGATATTGAAGACGAAGATTCTGTTCAAGAGTATCCAGCAGACAAGCATATCTTTAAAAATATTTCAAACGAGAATGAAATCAATCACCTAACAGGGCAATTGGACAAGGTTGAAGAGTATATCGAGTTTTTAGAAGAAGCCTTACCCAGTCCTGGATTGTTAGAGAAATTACAGTTTGAGAGGAAATCTTACACTCTTTATGAAATAGAAGACTTAATGTCGAACTTAAATATAGAGACACTAATTCATGAAGCTCAGGATATCAGAAGCCGAATGAATAAGCTTGATGAGAAAAAAGAAGAATTGAAAGAAGAGCGTGAATTCCTAAATCGTTGGAAATCACTTGAATTCAATCCAAAAATCGTAAAGGATACAAAAATTACGGAAGTATTTATCGGTGCAATTGATACGGAAAGAAATGAAGCGCTACAGGAAGCATTACATTCATTCAACGAATTATACATTGAAGTGTTGAATTACACGGAAGAGGATACCATCTACTTAATTATAACTTCAAGTCACGAAGCAGAAGATGTAGAAAACACACTGATACGTCATCGCTTTGAACGACTTCATTATCAATATGATAATCTCCCTAAGGAAGAATTAAAACACAATCGTGATGAATTAAATGAATTGCATCAACAGATTGTTCACGTAGAAGAAAAGCCAGAAGCGTACAAAGAACTATTAAATAACTTAAAATTAACAGAAGAATATTTGTATAGTAAACGTGAGCGATTAATCGCAAGTCAAGATGTTCTTGTGAGCGAGAATTTATTCGTCTTAACCGGTTGGATTGAAGAATACGAATTAGATGAACAAATTAAAGATATTGAGAAAAGAATTGGTAAAGATTCACATATCGTGTATGTGAATGATGTGACTGAAAATGAAATTGATGACGTACCGATTAAATTTAAGAATAACCATGCAACGTCGGCATTTGAGAATGTCGTTTCGATGTATAGTGTTCCAAAATATGATGAAATGGATCCTACCGCATTTGTGCAACCGTTCTCCATTCTGTTCTTTGGAATGATGACAGCGGATGCTGGATATGGACTATTAGGATTAGTCGCAATTTTCATTGGATTAAAATTCTTAAACCTTTCATCTAGCATGAAAAAGAACTTAGAATTTTTTGGTCAATTAATGGTTGGTACAACAGTCGCAGGATTCTTCTTTGGAAGTTTCTTCGGATTTGAATTACCGTTCAAGGTAATGTCATTAAGTGACCAACTATTAGAAATTATGGTTCTATCCATGGGAATTGGATTGGTGCATTTAATCTTAGGATTATTCTTGAATACCATTAAGAACAATCGTAAAAAAGATTATGCCACAAGTTTCACAGATGGTTATGCATGGATCTTAATATTACTAGGTGCCATTACTCTTGCTGCAAACATGTTCTTTGGTGGACCAGCAATTGTAACGACGATTTCTGTAGGTATCATGCTTTTAAGTTTATTAGCAACAGTACTAATCAACTTCATTTCAAATGATAATAAAGTGGATGGAGCTGTACAAGGTGTATTCAGTATATTTGATGTTACAAGTTATATTGGTGACATCATTAGTTATACACGACTAACAGCTTTAGGAGTAGCAAGTGCAAACATTGGTATGGCCTTTAACTTAGTGATTGGTCTTTTACCACCAGTAGCACGATTTACGATTGGAATCTTAATATTCGTCGGACTTCACTTATTTAACATGTTTATTGCCATGATTAGTGGCTATGTGCATACGTTACGACTAAATTATGTAGAGTTCTTTGGAAAATTCTATACAGGTGGCGGTCGTCAATTTTCACCAATTGCTACATTACAAAAACACATCTTAATTAAAAACAATTCAGTTCAATAACTTTTTACAATAAATAGGAGGATTATGAATAATGGAAAATTTTGCAATGCTTTTTGGAGAACAAAGTGGAATGGTGTGGGCAGCGTTAGGCGCGGCTTTAGCACTAATGGTACCAGGTATCGGATCGGCAATTGGATCAGCTGACGCTGGAGAGGCTGCAGCTGCATTATCTACAGAAGAACCAGAAAAATTTGGTCAAGCACTAATCTTACAAACTCTACCAGCTTCTCAGGGGCTATACGGATTTGTTATTGGTTTGTTAATTATTTTAGAAATTAATGCAGGTATGTCGCCATCTGATGGTTTATATTACCTAATGGCTGCTCTACCAATCACGGTTGCGGGTTACCCTTCAGCACGTGGTCAAGGTCGAGTAGCAGTAGCTTCGTTCCAAATTTTAGCAAAACAACCTGATAGTGTAACGCAAGGATTAATTTACGGAATCATGGTTGAGATGTTTGCCGTTTTAGCTTTCGTAGGTTCGTTATTACTTATTTTATTTAAATAAGTCAAACCAATCAGTTTCGTATAAAGGAGGAGCAAAGTGGCTAAATTAAAATTAATGATTGAACGTCTTTCTGAAAAAGAAAAAAACACAATCAAGAATGAAATAGCTCAAGTTGAACGTCAAGCTGAATTAGAAGTTTTACGAGCAGAAAAAGAAGCAGAACAAGCATTAGTTAATGAAAAAGAAAAGCTAATGAATGATTTAGAATATGATTATTCAATGAAAGAAAACACTGAACGTGTTAACTACCGTAACGCTGTTTTGAAAGAGAGACAAAAAGTTATCCAACGTACATTTAAAGAAGCGACAGAACAATTAGCGAACATATCAAAAGAAGATTTCATGGGCATCGTTATGAGTGCGCTAGAAAATGTTGATGTGACGCAACGTGTTGAAATCTTTGTTGGAGCAAAAACAGCCAACTTAATGGATAAAGAATGGTTAAACGAGCAATTACCTTGGAACAACCATGTAAACGTTAAAGAAGAACTAGTGAAAAACAAAGCAGGTATTTTGGTTCGAATGAATAACGTGGATTACAATTATTTCTTTGATGAGTTAATCTTAGAAAGCAAAAAAGAATTACTAGCTTATGTGACGAATGCACTTTTCGAAGAAGAAAAATAAAGGAGGTACAGTATGGCAAAAAAGAACCGACAGTATGGATCAAGTAATGTACTCGTCCGTGTTTATGAAAAAAGCCTCCTATCTCCCGAATATTTTGAACGGTTAGTTACTGCGAAAGATACGGAAGATGTTAATCAAATTCTCAGCGAGACCATCTACGATGAATACATTGAAGAGATGGTCAATGGAAACATTGAAGAAGTCCTCACTGATGCATTAAAGGATGCTTACGAACAAATATTTAAAGTTTCCCCAAATTCACGAATTAATGAGTATGTCTCTTTGCGATATACGTACCACAATATCAAAATTAATTTCAAAGAAGAGTTAATGGACCAAGATTTATCTCATTTATATCTCCCGATTTCTCCAATCAGTAGTCGAGCGATTGACTACGCGATTAGTTCGGGAGAAAGTCAGAGACTGCCAAAACTTTATCTAGATAGTATAAATGAGGCACGTTCGGCTTATGAAGAGTACCGCGATTTGTATTGGATTGACGTTATTTTAGACAGACGTTATCTAACACACTTAAGAGCACTAGCAGATGAAATTGGAGACGAGGCATTAATTGCTTATACAAAACGAACGATTGACTATCAAAATATTATTACACTTGTTCGTGCAATGAACCAAGACCGAACAAGAAACTTTTTAAATGCTGTTCTATCGAGTTCAGGATCGATTCCAAAAGAAGAGATTATCAATTTAGCACAGCAAGATTTTGAGGCAGTTGCTCGTTATTATGATCGAACACATTTAAGTAAAATGATTCGTGAATTAGATATTTCAGAAGATGAACTATCAGCGTTACAATTAGAAGCATTAATTGATCGAGAAAAAATGTTTCATATACATGAAGGAAAACTTATAGCGATCGGTCCACTGCCGATTATTGCTTATATTCATGCAAAAGAAGTTGAGATTATGAACTTGCGCATTATTTATTATGCAAAACGCTTAGACATGAGTATTGATGAAATCAGAGAAAGGATGCGGGTAAACTATGTCACATAAAATTGGTGTAATTGGTAATGATAACTCCGTCCTAATCTATCGAATGCTCGGTTTTGATGTCTATCAAACAGCGAATGATGAGGAAGCAAGTCGTAAAATTGATGAATTAGCCCAAGATGATTATGGCGTAATTTATGTCACTGAAAGTGTTGCTGAAAACATTTTAGAAACAATTCATAGATATGACGATGAAATACTACCTGCCATCATTTTGATCCCTGATCATACGGGTACACGTGGGATTGGTAAAAAACGTGTGCAAGATAATGTAGAAAAAGCAGTGGGTCAAGATATCCTATAGGAGGTTAAAAATTTGAAAAACGGAACAATAGTTAGTGTATCTGGTCCTCTTGTTACAGCGAGTGGCATGGAGGATGCAAGTATACAAGATGTTTGCCGTGTGGGTGAATTAGGCCTTCTCGGTGAGGTAATTGAAATGCGAGGCGATGTTGCTTCTATTCAAGTTTATGAAGAAACATCGATGATTGGTCCTGGTGAAGTTGTTGAAGTTACAGGTGAACCATTATCTGTAGAATTAGGACCTGGTATAATGTCAAAAATGTTTGATGGTATTCAACGTCCATTAGAAACATTTGTCGAAAAAACAGATAGTCACTTTATCGCTCGTGGTGTTGAGGTCGATCCTTTAGATCGTGAAGACACATGGGAATTTGAAAAACGAGTAGAAGTTGGCGATGAAGTATCAACAGGTGATATTGTTGGGGTCGTTCAAGAAACCTCAATCATCGAACACCGTATTATGGTCCCACACGGTATAAGTGGAACAGTTAAAAGTATTGAAAACGGAACGTATACATTAGAAGATACTGTTTATGTATTAGATACGGAAACGGGCGAACAATCTTTTACATTAATGCAAAGATGGCCTGTTCGTAGAGGTCGTCCGTACGCACACAAAATTAATCCTACAGTTCCATTAATTACAGGACAACGAGTAATTGACACGCTTTTCCCTGTCGCAAAAGGCGGTACAGCTGCGATTCCTGGTCCATTCGGTGCCGGTAAAACAGTTGTGCAACAACAAATTGCTAAATGGTCCGATGTAGATATTGTTGTTTATATTGGTTGTGGGGAACGTGGAAATGAAATGACGGAAGTTATTAACGAATTCCCTGAATTAG
Organism: uncultured Atopostipes sp.; assembly: GCA_947296835.1. Classification (GTDB taxonomy): domain Bacteria; phylum Bacillota; class Bacilli; order Lactobacillales; family Carnobacteriaceae_A; genus Atopostipes. The sequence goes on along the minus strand of CAMYQS010000070.1, from coordinate 1,865 downwards.
TTGACCCTAGAACGGGTAGTTCAATTATGGAACGTACAGTACTAATTGCGAACACGTCAAATATGCCCGTTGCGGCACGTGAAGCATCTGTTTATACAGGAATCACGATAGCAGAGTATTTCAGAGATATGGGGTATTCAGTAGCTGTTATGGCAGACTCAACATCACGTTGGGCAGAAGCATTACGTGAAATTTCAGGTCGTTTAGAAGAAATGCCTGGAGATGAAGGTTACCCGGCTTATTTAGGTAGTCGTTTAGCTGAATATTACGAACGAGCAGGACGCGTTATTGCTTTAGGAAATGATGGTAGAGAAGGTAGTATCACAGCAATCGGAGCTGTTTCACCACCAGGTGGAGATACTTCCGAGCCCGTTACACAAAATACATTACGTGTTGTAAAAGTATTCTGGGGCTTAGATAGTGCACTTTCAAGAAGACGTCACTTCCCAGCAGTAAACTGGTTAGACTCTTACTCACAATATTCATCAACGATTAACGAAACAATTGGTGACCAATTACAAATTGATTGGGACTCAATGGTTAACCGTGCAAAATTCTTACTTCAAGACGAGAACGAATTAGAAGAAATCGTTCAATTAGTAGGTGTCGAGTCATTATCAGACACCGACCGTTTGAAATTATCGGTTGCTCGTATGATTCGTATTGATTTCTTACAGCAAAACGCATATGACGACGTTGATACGTACACGTCATTTGAAAAACAATATGAAATGTTAGCTGCAATTATGGAATTTGATCATCAAGGAAACCACGCATTAGAGCTTGGTTCTTACTACAATGAAATTATTGAAGGTACGGGTCCAATTCGTGAAAGAATTAGCCGTATGAAATTTATTCCTGAAGAAGAAATTGAAGAGATTACAAAAATTCGTACAGATATTAAAGATGACATTCGAGAAGTCGTACAAAAAGGTGGTGTGAACTAATGGTATTAAAAGAATATCGCTCGGTTACATCAGTTGTTGATCCTCTAATGACCGTTACAGGTGTTGAAGGAGCAAAATATGATGAACTAGTTGAAATTGAACTACAAAACGGTGAACACCGTTTAGGACAAGTTTTAGAAATCGAAGGGAATACTGCAACTGTCCAGATTTTTGAAGGGACTTCAAGTATTAACCTTAGAGATACTAAAGTTCGCTTCACTGGTCGACCATTAACGTTAAGTGTTTCAGACGATATGGTTGGTCGTACATTTGATGGAATGGGCCGCGTATACGATGGTGGACCAGAATTGATTCCTGAAAAATCTATCGATATTAACGGTGAATCGATTAACCCCATTGCGCGTGAATACCCAGATGAATTTATTCAGACTGGTATTTCATCAATTGACCATCTGAACACGCTCGTACGTGGACAAAAACTACCTGTATTTTCAGGTTCTGGTTTGCCACATAACGAATTGGCGCTTCAGATTGCGCGTCAAGCAGCGGTAAAAAATTCAGATGAAAACTTCGCAGTTGTTTTTGCGGCAATCGGAATTACACATGATGAAGCTGAGTTTTTCCTAGATGATTTCAGAAAAACAGGGGCAATTGACCGTTCAGTTGTATTCATTAACTTAGCGGATGACCCGGCTATCGAGCGTATTGCTACGCCAAAAATGGCACTAACTGCAGCAGAGTATTTAGCATTTGAAAAGAACATGCACGTTTTAGTCATTATGACGGATATGACGAACTATGCGAACGCTTTACGTGAAGTATCTGCAGCTCGTCGTGAGGTTCCAGGCCGTGGTGGATATCCAGGTTACCTTTATACAGACTTAGCTGGTCTATATGAACGTGCTGGACGTCTGGAAGGTGTTGATGGATCAGTTACTCAAATCCCTATTTTAACAA
>CAMYQS010000069.1 GCA_947296835.1 uncultured Atopostipes sp. | reverse complement strand
GTTCGTATAGACCACTTCCGAGGCTTTGAAAGCTACTGGGAAATTCCTTATGGATCTGAAACGGCAGCAACAGGATCATGGAAACTTGGACCTGGTGCACGATTATTTAGACACATCAAGAAAGCTCTTGGTGATTTAAACGTGATCGCTGAAGACCTTGGTTTCATTACTGAAGAAGTAATTGAAATGCGAGAAGATACTGGATTCCCAGGAATGAAGATTTTACAAAACGGTTTTGCGGTAGATGTAGATAGTACAGATTTACCACATCACTATCCAAATAACACAATTGCATACGTAGGTACGCATGATAATGCAACAGCATTAGATTGGTACTTAAACCACGCAAAATCTGCACAACGCGATCAGGTAGACGTTTACTTAAACAGACGTCCTGGGGAGCACGTTGCAGACGCAATGAACCGTGGTATTGCAGCATCACCGAGTGACGCAGCTATCTATACAATGCAAGACTTATTACAGTTAGGTGCTGAATCTAGAATGAACCTTCCAGGAACAGTTGGAGGTAACTGGGATTGGCGTATGACTTCAGATGCGATCACAAACGACGTTAAAGAAAAACTATTATCTTGGACAACCACATACTTCAGAACAAATGAATTAAAGATCCAAAAAGAAAAAGAAGCAGCTAAAAAAGTTACTGAAGACGAATTATCTGAGGCATAAAAATATAAAAATTATATAATATTATTTAAAGGGAGAATAAAATGCTTAATTTAAATGAAATTGCAAAAGAAAAATTCAATAAAACATTAGAGGAAAGTACAAACCAAGAAATCTATAAATTACTATTGGATCTTGTACAAGATAAAGCAAAAGACCAACCAATTAACGAAAGTAAGAAAAAATTATACTACGTTTCTGCTGAGTTCTTAATCGGTAAATTACTATCGAATAACTTACTAAACTTAGGTTTATACCAAGAAGTAGAAAACCAATTAGCAGCTAGTGGTAAGTCATTAGCAGAAGTTGAAGAAGCAGAGCAAGAGCCATCATTAGGTAACGGTGGACTAGGTCGTCTAGCGGCATGTTTCTTAGACTCGATTGCAACTTTAGGCTTAAATGGTGATGGTGTAGGATTAAACTACCACTTTGGTTTATTCAAACAAATTTTCAAAGATCACCAACAAAATTATGCTCCAGACGAGTGGTTAGCTGAGCCAACTTGGTTAACAAAATCAGACATTTCATTTGAAGTTCCTTTTGGTAAATTTACTTTAACTTCATCATTATATGATCTTGAAGTTTTAGGATTCCAACAAGGTAAGAGAAACCGCCTACGTCTATTTGACTTAGATACTGTTTCAAGTGATATTATCGAAGAGGGTACAATCACATTTGATAAAACAAATATTGAAGAAAACTTAACGTTATTCTTATACCCAGATGACTCCGACCGTAACGGTAACTTATTACGTATTTACCAACAATACTTCATGGTTTCGAACGCTGCACAATTAGCGATTGCAGAAGCGATTGAACGTGGAAGTAACGTACATGATTTAGCTGATTACGTTGTTATCCAAATTAACGATACGCACCCAACATTCATTATTCCTGAATTAATTCGTCTATTAACGACTCAACACGTCGTAAGTTATGATGAAGCAGTTATTATCGTACGTAACATTGTTGCGTTTACTAACCACACAATCTTAGCGGAAGCTTTAGAGAAATGGCCTTTAGATGATGTTAAAGAAGTTGTTCCTGAAATTGCAACAATTATCGAGAAACTAGATGTTGAAATTAAAGAGCAATTTGCTGATAAGCCAAATGTTCACGTTATTGACGAAAATAATATTGTACACATGGCTCACATTGCAATTCACTTTGGATTCAGTACAAACGGAGTTGCTGCGTTACACACTGAAATCCTAAAAGAAACAGAATTGAAGCCATTCTACGAACTATATCCAGAAGAGTTCTCAAACAAGACGAACGGAATTACTTTCCGTCGTTGGATCATGGCAGCAAACCCTGAGTTAACAGCTTATCTAGATGAAAAAATCGGTACAGACTGGCACTTAGATGCTGACTTAACTGGTTTACTTGAATTCCAAAAAGATGAAAAAGTCCTACAAGAATTAAAAGACATCAAGAACATTAAGAAAGCTCAATTAGCTGAGCACTTAGAACGCACGCAAGATATCAAGATTAACCCTAACTCAATCATTGACGTACAAATCAAGCGTATTCACGAATACAAACGTCAACAAATGCTTGCATTATACGTAATCTACAAATATCTAGATATTAAAGCTGGTAACATCCCTGCAACACCAATCACAATTATCTTTGGTGGTAAAGCAGCTCCAGCATATACAATTGCACAAGACATTATTCACTTAATATTAACGCTATCTGAATTAATCGAAAACGATGCAGATGTAAAAGATCACTTACAATTAGTATTTGTTGAAAACTACAACGTTGGTGAAGCAGAGTACTTATTCCCAGCTGCAGATATCTCGGAACAAATCTCATTAGCTTCTAAAGAAGCAAGTGGTACAGGTAATATGAAGTTCATGTTAAACGGTGCTTTAACTGTTGCAACACTTGATGGTGCAAACGTAGAGATTGCTGAATTAGTAGGTAACGACAACATTTACTTATTCGGTCGCTCAAGTGATGAAATTGTTCACTTATACGAAACGAACGGTTACAACCCTCAATACTACTACAATAAACGTCAAATTCAACCAATCGTTGACTTTATCGTAGGTGATGAAATGATGGCTCTTGGTAACGAAGCAAACTTAACTCGTCTATACAACGACATCAAGAACAAAGACTGGTTCATGGCATTAATTGACTTAATTGAATTCATTCAAATTAAAGATTTAATGTTTGAAGACTATGAAGATCAAGCAGTATGGCAAGAAAAATCTCTAATCAACATTGCGAAAGCAGGATTCTTCTCAGCTGACCGTACGATTGAAGAGTACAACAACGAAATCTGGCACTTAACAGATGGATCGTCTAAAAAAGATTCAGATATCACATTAAACTAATTTCTTCAATGTAACTAATACCCCTAGAAAACAAGCCCTTGTAGATCGTATTATACGATTTACAAGGGCTGTTTTCTTTTTATAGGGAGATGATTGTGTTTTTATTATCAACTTTTGGAATTTGAGAACTAGAATGAGGTTAGTTGTGTATATTGAAGGATTCTGAAATTAAATAACTGTAAATTATCTTTCCATAAAACAAATACAACTTAATTGTAAACTTTTTTCAACTATCGCGTAATGAACAGCTAGTTCAGAGAACACAAAAAGCAGAGGATAGTGTAAAGTCACTCTTTCTCTGCTTATCTTAATTTATTCGTGTGATAGTAATTTAGGATCAATAATTGTGAATCCTTGTTCGATTAATCCGTCTACGATTGCTGGTGTAGCTTCTGCTGTCCAAGTACGATCATGCATTAGGATATTTGATCCGTTACCTAATTCAGGTGCGTTTAATGTGATGTCTATTAGTGCAGCTGCATCCTGGTATTCACCCATCCAGTCGTAACCAAATGACCAGTTCATCAGCTTCATACCCTCATCAACGACTAATTGCTTACTGTAGTCTGTATTCATACCATGTGGAGCACGGAAGAAACGAGGTTTTTCACCAATTGCTTTTTCAATAATCTCGCTTGTTTTTAAGATTTCCTCTTTTTGGTCCTCTTCAGTGTTGTCAGGTAATGTCGCATGAGTGTGCGTGTGGTTTGCAATTTCAAAGCCCATTTCATGAACTTTTTGCATGACTTCGAACCCTTCTTCATCTTCCATATACATACCATTCACAAAGAATATCGCGCTAACATTGCGTTCAGCTAATGCTTCGGCGATTTCTAGCGTATTACCGTCAGGTGCATCATCATATGTAAGAAGCACAAGTTTTTCGTCTGTTGCTTCATCAGGATTGATGGGTTCAACAGAGTAGAGTGTTGGATTGACTTGATATTGAAACTCAACAACTTCCTCTTCTTCTTCGATTTCATCGTCTACATTTTCTTCTGGAGTCTCTTCAGGTTCGACTTCAGCTATTTCATCATCTGGATTCTCTATGTCTTCGTTTGGTGCGGGATGATCTTGACATGCAGTGAGAGCGAGAGAGGATAGAGTAAGAACAGTTAACAATTTGATTTTCATTTTATCAACACCTATTTTTATATTTAATATCATTTACTGATGAATTGTATCACAAATTCAACTGCTTTAAAATCGTTATCATTTTACAAAAAAATGTATTGAGATCCGTTAAAGAATCCCAATATATTATTAACAATACTTAGTTTACTGAAACGCGAATCTTTTCTAAAGCTTGGCCGCTTACCGTGAAAGCATCACCTGTTTGACTGTTTTTAAGTGTCAATGTACCGTCAAACATTTCAATATCGGTTACTTCATATTTGTGATTTAGGGAGAAACCTTTTTGTGATAAATAGTTTAATAAAACTGAATCTTCATCCGGTACTTCTTTTACAATAAAAGACTGACCGACAGTGATATCTTTAAGAGAGACGAGCGGAACTTTATCTAAATCAACTGTCCCATCTGCGTTTGGAATAATGCCACCATGTGGATCATATTCCGGATGCCCGAGTAGTTCGCTTAAGCGTTCAATCACTTTGTCTGATGACGCGTGCTCGAGTCGATCAGCTTCAATGTGTACTTCATTCCACTCAAACCCTAGTTTCTCGAATAAGAAAACTTCCCAGATACGATGTTTTCGAATTAGTTGATTCGCTACTTGAATTCCTAAGTCTGTTAGCTGAACCCCTTTATAAGGGTAGTAAGTGATTAGACTTTCTTTTTTTAGTCGATTGTTCATATCCGTGACGGAAGCAGCTGAAACGGCTAATGAGTTTGCTAGTTGTTTGTTACTTACGATATCTTCGGAACCATTCAAGCTGTAAATCGTTTTAATATAATCTTCTTTACTTGGAGAAAATTTCAAATGAATTCCCCTTTCTTTGCTTTCCTACTCTCTATAGTTTAGGTCACGCTAAATTAAAATGCAAGATACATCCTAAAATGTTTTCATAGTCTGTATTCTTTGAGGTCTTAGATGATAATTGATACACTTAATAGGTAGAAAAGATTGATTTTAGATAAAAACTAGGAGGAATAGTACATGACTAAAGTTGGAGTCGTAGTAGGTAGTATTAGAGAAGGTTCTTTTTCAGGACGCGTAGCGAAGGCATTAGTAGGATTATTACCATCGGATTATGATGTCACTTATTTAACGATTGACCAGTTACCATTATACAACCAAGATTCCGATGCTGATTCACCAGCAGAATATGTTGCTTTCCGTGATGAAGTAAGTGCACAAGATGCTTACATTTTCGTAACGCCGGAACATAACCGTTCAATTCCAGCTGCATTGAAGAACGCATTAGATGTTGCTTCTCGTCCTTATGGTGAGAACAAATGGGGTGGAAAACCTGCGCTAATCGCAAGTCAATCTCCTGGAGCTATTTCAGGATTTGGTGCAAACCATCACTTACGTCAAATGTTGACATTTCTGAACGTTTTCACGGTCCAACAACCTGAAGTTTATATCGCAGAAACACCAACGTTATTTGGTAAAGACGGAGAGTTTTTACAAAATGGTACAAAAGAATTTTTACAATCCGCAGTCGATCAATTCACATCATTAGTTGATGCGATTAATTAATCAGATATAACCCAAGAGCCTTGAATAGATAATTTTAGAGATTATCTATCCAAGGTTTTCTTATGTTTTAATGTAAAAAGAGTGTTGCTTTCGTTATAATAACAATGAAATGAAAGATGTCGAAGAGAATAGGAGTGGATAACATGGCCGATACTATGGGAAGATTTATTTCAGAATTTAATAACTTACACGATGCCTTAATGGAAAAAGCAGACTCGAATGATGACTTTTTTTCTTTGTTAAAAGAAATGGAAGATGATCCAATCATCTCGCGTTTTAAAGATGAATTACATATTATACGTAAGCTGAGGAATATATTGATTCATGAGAAGAAGACGATTGAATATGATATTGCGATGCCATCTGAAGAAGTTATTGAACAACTCATCTTTATTCGACAACAGTTGATTCAACCGCATAAAGCAGGGGAGTATTTCAGCCGTAAAGTTTTTAGCTTTAATATAGACGATAGTTTTGAGCGACTATTGCATTTTGTGAATAAGAATAACTTGTATCAGTTTCCAGTATTTGGTGAAGAGGGACTTGCGGGAATCTTGTCGCATAATGGAATAACGAACTGGCTAGCACACAACTATACAAATGGTAACATTGACCTGTCTAATGTCCGAATTAAGGATATCGTGGCGGATGAGACGACGTATTATCAGTATGAAGTGATCCCACTAGATATGTCACTCTTTAAAGTAGAAGAGATGTTTGCCCGAAACTTAGCTGCAGGACGCAATCAGTATTTAATTCTGTTATCAAATGAGAAGGAAATTACAGAATGGCGTCAGATTGAAGGGATTATTACACCTTGGGATTTACCAAAAGTTTTAAACCTAATTCAATACCAATAAAAAACGCTTAATGACAAGTTGAAAAGTCATTAAGCGTTTTTTATTAAAGTAACATAAATAATAAGATTGAAGATATAATACCTACGGTGAATGCTTTCATCTTACTATCCTGTTCATTTGGCAACTCATGTTTAAAGACGGTTAAAATCATCGCTCCTGTTAAGAGTGCTTCGTTTATTGACAGAATTAATCCAGAAACAGGGAAGAAGAAACCAATGAAATACCCAATAAATAATCCAACAATCATAGGGTATTTACCTTGTCGTTCGTACTTTCTAGGGAATACATGATAGATACCATGTTTGATCGCTATAAAGTGAATGACATAAGCGATTAAATAGATAATTCTATAAGATATACTCTCTACATTATACGAACCAACAAAGTAACCAATTAACATATTATATAAAGATATAAAAATAACGTTTGTCCAATAGAATGCTAGCTCACTACTCGTGCTGTATTCATCTGTTGGAAGTCTTCTAGTGTGCGTTAAGAATGTATCAAACATATAAAAGAATAAAAAACCAGCCAATGCAATTAAATAAATTGTGTACTGACTACCAACGAAATGAATAGTAGGAAAGGCTTCTTCGAGTATGTGTT
>CAMYQS010000068.1 GCA_947296835.1 uncultured Atopostipes sp. | reverse complement strand
GTCGGGTCGGGCGCTGTAAAAATCGAAAGCACCGCCACCATTTCACCCTGGGGGTTTAAACAAACATGAGCAGCCCCTTCTTCAATATCGGCCAGCATCAATTCTTTTTCTGGATACCCTGGCGCCCATTGATTGAGATTGCCTGTTTTTAATTGAACCTCACGTCCATAATCAAATATTTCACGCATTTTTGGTATGTCATTCTCTGTTGCCAATCGAATTTCCATGTCATTTCACCCTTCTTCATCTTTTGAATATTTTATCACGAAGGGCTTGTTGGTGCTACTTTTCATCTTGATTTAAAATAATCCTCTTTTAGAATGCGTATGGGTTGAGAGCGAAATTCTAGGTGTGTTACGTTTTAATTAATGAAAAAGATTACGAGTTTATCGGGGGAAGTTTCGAATGGATTTCGATAAGTTCTATAAAAGTTATCGAAACTAAATCGAAATGAGGTAGAATAATGAATAAAAAAATGCTGAAATGGTTCTTCCCAGGCTTGGCAACGTTTATGTTTCTGTCATTACTTGTGGCATTATTGCAAGATTATGTGCCAGATACCGCTCAAATTTTCTTTTCCACGACGACTGGAACATTGTCTTACTGTATTATGCTGACCCTGGTGCTCATTTCTGTCCGACCGAAAGCACTTGAGAAAAAGCTTGGTCTGACTGATATGTATGAAATTCACGCGTGGATGGCGATGGCACTGCCGGTAACTTTGCTGGTGCATGTATGGATTCGTTGGAGTGGATGGGATCGCGTCATCACCTTGAATATGTCAAACACGTCTATATTGGGTTATGTCGGATTAATTACACTATTCTTCGTTATGATTACCGGAATATTTGTGTTGTCGGATACGATTATTAAAAAATCGAAAAAATTAATGGATATGAAACAAAACGTCTACAAGCGAAACACCCATTTATGGATTCACCGCTTGGCGATTGTGAGTATTATTGCGATTCACTTCCACGTTTATAATGTTATTTATTTAAGAAATAACATGCCATTCCGTTTCTTAACGACGCTTTATACCGTGATTGCTTTAGGTTGGTATGTCATCTATAAAGTTAAGGTGGCCCTATTGCCGAAATATGAAATTATCGACGTGCAGATGCCGACACCAGATATTCGCGAAGTTACGATGAAACCTGTGAACGGCAAGCGTATGGACTATAAAGCGGGGCAATATGGATTTTTCCGCTTTGTAAAATCAGAAGTAACGAGTGAAGCCCACCCGTTCTCCTTCTCAAGTGCGCCGTCTGCTGAGAAAGAGACGATTACCGTGATGATTAAAGAAGATGGAGATTTTACCAGCTCGCTAGACCGTGTGGATATTGGCGATAAAGTAACGATTGAAGGACCTTACGGAAACTTTTACCCGGATGAGATTGCTGAAAACGAAGATCGTCCAATGTTGTTGTTATCAGGTGGTATTGGAGTGACGCCAAGCTTAAGTGTGCTGCGTGAAGAGGTTTCGAAGAATTCTAACCGTCGCATTGCGTTCGTATGGGGTCTCGCTTTTGAAGACGATACGATGTATTTGGATGAAATGAAAAACCTAGATGCAAAATATCCAAACTTCTCTTATCACTATATTTACAGTGAAGATGACGTGGACGGCTTTCCCCATGGATTTATCGATAATGAATTTATTGCACAAGAAGGTTTGGATGACTTTTACGAGAATGCTTCTTGGCACGTATGTGGCCCCGGTCCGATGCTAGAGGCTTCAAAAAATCTATTGAAAGAAAAGAATGTAACTGAAGAACAAGCATATATTGAAGAATTTGCATTTTAATCAACCATCAGACTGCCAAGTAAAACAGAATGTTTATTTTACTTGGGGGTCTTTTTGTTTGAAATGAAGAACTAAAAAATATAGGAGGAAGGATACAATGAGTAAATTAGATTGACAAGTAGCGATTATTACAGGTGCCGCGGAATAGTCAGATAGTCAACCTCTCAGGTTTCAGTGAATTTATATTGCGAGGATATTTTACTTTCGGTTGATTTCTAAATTTATTTTATGCATATTTTTTACTTTTCATCGATTTCTAAATTTATTTTATGTATATATTTTACTTTTCATCGATTTCTAAATTTACCTCATGTATATATTTTACTTTTCATCGATTTCTAAATCTATCTTATGCATATATTTTACATTCCACCGATTTCTAAATTTTCTGTTGATAATTTCGTCATTCCAGCCTTCTAATAAACATTTCACCCCATTTCGGATCCATGACAATTATTTTTGCGCTAACGCTTTACATATTCATTTATGCAAGATTGGTTTCCAGTAGATTTTAATTCTACAATATAATTAAAAACACTCCATCTATACCAAATTTAGTATAAATGAAGTGTTGATTGTATAAGGTTGTTTTATCGAGCGGGACTCCCGATAAAGGATAACAGGAATAAGTCAGTGATGAATAAAAATAACCAGATTACGGAACTAAGCAAGGTTACTTCGCGATCGATAAAAATGACTTTTGCTGCAAGTAATAGACCAAAGAATCCCACCCATAACATTATATTGATTTTAAATTCATTCCGGTCCCAGTAGGATGTATGTTCAGGCCATTTTATTTTTTCTTTTCGTTTCACCATATTCATTCATCACCGCTTTTCTATTTGTCTGACAATTTTTCCAGTAATTCCACTACTTCTGTGGCTCCTATTTCATCTCCAGCTTCCTTGAAAGATAGAATGCTGGCTTCAAAATACGCTTGAGCGACTAGCGGTTTGTCTTGTTTAACGTAAAATTCTCCCAGAGCTCTTTCAGCACAAGCTTTCATAATCGAATCTTTCGATTTTTCTGATTCAGTTAAGCTATCTACCAGAAATGAATAGGCAACTTCCACATGCCCATCAAGTAACAGCGTATAGCCCATTTCATACAAGTTTGCTGCTAGAAATAGATGGTTGTCGATGAAATGTTTATGGATCATTTTTTGCTCTTTTTTAAAATAAGAAATAGCTTTGTTATATTGTTCAGCTTCACGATAGACCATCCCTATCTGATGTAAAGTTTGCACCACAATTTCAAGATTTTTAGACTGTTTTCCTAATTCTCCCAATCTTTCATAGTTATCCACTGCTTTATCCACAAGCCCCAAAGCACTTAGTGGATATCCGTAAACAAAACGCAGCTGGATTTCATTCGAAATTGTCATGTCATCTTGAAGAAGCTTCTCAAAACTCACTTTTGATTCACGAAAATTTTTATCTTCATACTGCTGAAATGCATGTGAAATATCAGATTGAATCGCCATCATATTCGCTCCTATACTTTCAAATCCTATTCAATAATGTCAAATTGGTCTGGACTTTTTTCTTCGTTCATAGGATATTCTTTTGGATTCTTTCGGTTTAAAAAATTATAGAGTGACAAGATCAAGACTGATAATAGCCCACGCCCTCTTCCAAATCCAAGTAGGAATTTCGCTTGATATGCTTGTCTGTTTTCTCGAAGTCGTTCGTCTCTGTTTTTATTCACTTGAATTACTCCTTTGTTCAGATAGTCTATTCTTTCGATAGTCCAGAGTACTCATATTGCTGTCTTTCTTCGTTTTGTACAACACTTGATGATAAACGCTCAAAGGTTTCTGTTTTACCATCGTATTCGATCACAATTTCATCATCGGTGACAGTTGCGGCGTCTAAGTCATAGATTTCTTCTGTTCGATCAAAAACAGTTTCACTAACCATTTCATTTCGGTAAACAAAGATTTTATCTCTTGCTTCATCTGGGTTTACAACATAAGTGACAGGGGTTTCTTCGTCATCCCACTGAACCGACGCGAGTTCTTTCAATATAAAACTCGGAGTTGCTTCTTCCGTTGAGCAACCTGCTAGTAAAAATAATCCAAGTATAAAAAACGTTAATACTAATTTTGTTTTCTTCATTTCACAGTCCTTTCTCTAAGGTCTCATCAAGCTCGCTTGGTACTCCGCGATACCTGGACTATCATATTCAATAATATATTGCGTCCCATCATCCGCTTTAAAATACGAATCTGATAGCGCTGTGAAAACAACTTGCTCTCCTTCGTATTCCAGTACGATTTCTTCAGTGGTGGCTTCAATCGAAATAATGTCGTAGATTGGATCTTCCTCAGTAAATTGATTGTCAATAAAATCTGCAAATTCTTCAGGTGACATTTCTTCCATCGCTGCTCGGTCTTCATCAGTAAAACCTTGTCTGTTTTTATCAACATATATTTTATCGTTATTTCGTTCCACGATATACATAACAGGTGTTTCAAAATTATCTTCCTGAACGTACCCTTGGGCAGCGGTTAACATAAAAGTTCCAGTAATTTGTTCTGCACCGCAACCTGCTAGCAGGAGAGTAAACAATAATACAACGATTTTCTTCATATCAGTTGCCCCTTTGTTCTTTATTCATTCATCTGCGATTATTCATATCATCGCTCATAAAGGTAATCAGTGGTGGTAAAATAATCGCTAATACTACGAACAAGATTGCGGTGCCTATCGCTAGGCCTCAGTCCTCTTGGGAAATAATATTTCCTATAACCATACCTGCCGCAACGGATAACACGTTTTTATATTTATTAAAAAACTTCATCACGGCCCCCCGATACTCTAATCCTCTTGTGCATCATACATTTTTTTGAATAAGTCATAAATATCCTTGTTCTTTTTCTCTAACGATACTGTGCGATATGTTTCCGCATCTAAGAACGTATGCTTCGATTCACCTGTACAGCGTAATTTTCCGGTTTCGCTATCCGTAATTTCATAAGATAAGATTAATTTCACACCTGTTAGTTCTTTTATTTTTGCTGAAATGGCAACCGTCTCACCAAAACGTGTCATGGAACGGTACTCGGCTGAAACGGATAATACAGGAACGAGTAGCCCTGCTTCCTCCATTTTGTCATAACCAAAATCAATTTCATCTAATAAATGCATGCGCGATTCCTCAAACCATTTAATATAGTTCGCGTGGTGCACGATTTGCATTTGATCTGTTTCGTAATATTGTACTTTATGTAGCCAATCTGTCATTTTTTCTCCAACTTTCATCTATTATTTGTCAATTTTTGTTAGTAACATATGATTCACATAATGCGGATAAATCTTATCGCCATCTTTTAATTCAATGATGGGTTTGTCGTTATCAAACTGGTCTGAATTCATTACAAATAGACGATGCCCGACTCCAAAAATATTTTTAGAAATTTCGTAAACTTTTGGATCTACACTATCTCTAAATAAATACATTGCTGTGTGATTTGGCACCGATTCTTCCGTTATTTCATACGTGCCAGCCTCTAAGTGTACGCCAACTTCGTATATACCGGCGTTGATGCTAACTGTTTGCTCTTCTTCTGAAATGACTATTGGTTGATCCTGCATAAAAGATGATGGGTCCATCCCTGGTATATCTTCTAAATCTTCTTCAGAATGTTGGACAATTTCGACACCTTCCGCTTCTAACCCAGCAATATAATCTTCCCACCTGGTATCGAAGACATAAGGATCTTCCGGTAATACTTCATCATAAAAGATGACGACTTTTGGATTATTTCCAATCAATTCAATCGTATGCCCTTCAATTAAATCAACCTGAATAATATTTACACCGTAAAATGGGTGAAACATATTTTCAAAATAGAAATTGCCCTCTGCGTCACGTATAGTCATCGTACCTACTTCATACTCTTCTGGTTTCGGTGGGGCAAGAGGATCTGTATCAAAATCAATTATCTGATTCGGATCATTCTTCTCCCCAATCATTGTCACTCGACTTGCAGGCAAATCGGCACCGACAGTATATATGCGCTCTTCTTCGAGTAAAACCGGTTCATGATCAATATAGTCCATAGACGGTTTTAAAATGGCTTCACTAAAGAGTTCGGGTAGAAACAACTCTTTTTCTTCACCGATGATTTCACGACTTTTGGCATAAGCCGCTATTTTATCCGGTTGAGCGATAAAGGGTTCGCCATCATAAAGTGGCGTGCGCAATCCTGAAAAAGAACTACAAGCACTCAAGAGTAAAATTAACCCACTAAGAAATATCACATTACGAATTTTCTTCTGCATCCTATTCACTCCTATCATATGAATAAACCGGTAAGTCATATAAAATAGCGTATTGTTCCGCCGTTCCTAATGGAGCAATCTCAATACTCTCTGAATTCATTTGGCGTACTCTCTTATATAGTGCGATTTCGTGCTCCGTTCCTAAATCATCTAATGGAATACACAATAGTTGACCATCGATATGGTAAGTATTTTTCGTTAAGAATCCTTCTTGCTTTAATTCAGCCACTTCATCCTTCGTACAAACGACCAAGAAATATAATGGGCGTTTTTCGTTTAGGTTTGTAATTTCATGCAATCGTTTATCTTTTAAGAAAAAGACTTGATCCGCATATTCATCCAAGTTGTCCAGTAAGTGCGAAGCAATCACAATAATTTTACCGTCTTTACGAAGTTCAATTAACACACTTGAAACAAGCGAAACGTTCTCCGGGTCTAGCCCATTCATCACTTCATCCATCAGCATAATTGGCGTATTCGCCGCAACCATCATCGCAAAACATAATCGTTGGCGCATACCTAATGAATATTCTTCTACATTTCGGTCGACATAATGAGCCATTCGTAGGCGGTCAATAATCGCATCGATATCATCGACACGTCCTTCCCACATTTGAGCATACATCTTAATATGCTCACGTCCTGTGAAGTTCTCAAATAAGTCCGCTTGATCAGGGAAAAACGTGACCAGTTGATGCAGAGCTAACACGTCTTTGTCACTTGGTGAATAAGACACATCATCCACTAAAATTTCACCTTCTAAAATGGGAATAAAACGCATAATCGCGTTAAACATCGTCGTTTTACCCGTTCCGTTTGGCGCAACTAGTCCAATAATTTGGCCATCTTCTAATTTAAACGACACGTCTTTTAATACTTCAAAATCACCATAAGATACACTTAAATTTTTCACTTCTAATGTCATGTCAGCACTCTCCTTTTTAGTCCGCTTGTTTCAGTTGGAATTCTTGAAAAGACGACTTCAAAAATCAGCTCGATCGCAATAATCAGCACGATAAAAATAATCACCGCTTTCCACCAGAGGACATTTGTTAAGCCCGTCATTTCAGCTGTTGTTCCATTC
>CAMYQS010000067.1 GCA_947296835.1 uncultured Atopostipes sp. | reverse complement strand
GTTGTGGGCTTAGACCGACAAGTGACGTATACCGATTTAGAAACCGCAACGTTATTAATTTTGGACGGCGCAAAATTCATCGCGACAAACCCGGATACGAATTTACCAACCGAACGTGGGTTAGTACCAGGAAATGGCGCACTTATTTCATTTTTGGAAACTTCTACTCGCACACAAGCGACGGTTGTTGGGAAACCAGAAGCGATCATTATGGATGCAGCTCTTGAAGAAATCGGTCTTGAAAAAGACGAGGTTATTATGGTTGGTGACAACTACACAACGGATATTCAAGCAGGAATCCGGAACGGTATCGACACCTTACTCGTGTTAACCGGCTTCACGTCAAAAGAAGACTTGCCCGATTTACCCACGCCGGCTACTCATGTAGTAGACACGCTAGCCGATTGGGATATCCGATAGGAGACGATTATGCAGTATAAATTTAAAGATGTGCTAGGCATTGCGAGTATCTTTGTGTTCATTTTAACCGCAGCGATTGCACTGACCATTTTGGCGACACCGATTTATCAATTCTCACTAAATTGGTTAGACGTTCCTGAAAGAGTTGGGATGTCTTATGATCAAATCATGGACAATTATCGTGCCGTAATGGAATACTTACATTTTCCATGGGTGGACACCTTAGTCTTCCCTGATTTTCCAGTTTCGGAAAGTGGGGCCTTCCACTTTTGGGAAGTGAAGATTCTGTTTTACATTAATTATGCAGCTTTATTGCTATCTGGTATTGTGAGTTTTTTCTATGTCAGATCGTTAAAGCGAATCCACGGAATTTGGCGTTTAATCCAGCCATTCAAAGTCGCCATCTTTGTGCCATTTATTTTACTAATGGTCTTAGCAATTGATTTCGATGCGATGTTTGTCATGTTCCATGAAATCATGTTCAACAACGATGCCTGGATATTTAGCCCGGTAACGGATCCGATTATTACGGTGTTGCCACAAGAATTCTTCATGCTCTGTTTCGCTTTTGCTTTCATACTAATCGAGGGCAGTTTCATAGCGGGATACTTCTTAAGCAAACGGCAATCAAATTTAACATAATAAGATAGAGGCGACTCCCGAAATTTGGGAGTCTTTTTCAATCTCATATTTCATATAGTGACGAATCATCCTATCCAACACAAAAGACTCCGTACTCGTTTGAGTAGGGAGTCTTTTGTATAACTTAATGAATTAACCCAGTGGATTTGTTGGTTTCTTTGAGCTTTCTGTTGGGTTCGCGTGTGCGATTCGGCTTGCGGCTGCTGCTGCGATTGCGCCGACGATGTCATCTAAGAATGTGTTCACTTCGTTATCGTCTTTATGTGTGTCTAGACGGTTAATTACTTTTGGTTTCAATTTGTCTAAGTAACCAAAGTTTGTTAAACCGATAGAACCATATACATTTACAATCGCGAGAGCTAAGATTTCATCAATTCCGAATAGTCCTTCATCGTTTTCGATGATTTCTTGTAGTGGGCTTGATAATAATTTTTTCTCCGCAAGAATATCTAATTCAATTCCTGTAAGAATCGCGTTTTGAATTTCACGCTTACGCAAAACAGCGTGCACGTTATCGATACAATTCTCCATCGTTAAGTTTGGTAAGTAAGGCGTCTGAAGATCGTAAACCAATTCTGCGATTTCTTCAATCGTTACGTCACGTTCTAATAAAAGATCTAAAGCGGCTTGTTCTAATTCTGAGCTTGCTTTTACCATAGTCAATCTTCCTCTCGTATTTAAAAATAATCAATCAAAATGTTGTTTAAATTTTTCCGTACCGTACTCTGCACTTTGGGTAGGCGCTTGAATCACTTGGTCTGGGTTTAAATATTGGATAATACTATTAATGGCTGTAGGTGCTTCGCCAAATCCAGTTGCGATTAATTTTACTTTTCCGTCAAAGGTCGTCACGTCACCCGCAGCATAAATCCCAGGGACGCTTGATTCCATCTTCTGGTTTACAATCACACTGTTATGTACGCTATCGAGCCCCCATTCCTTGAGCTGTTTATTTTCTGAAATGAAGCCAAAGTTCACGATAAAATAATCAACAGGAATCGATAAAAACTCATCTTGACGACGTTTCTGTAAGGTCACTTCATGAATCTGTTCCTCATCACCAATCAACTCAATCGGTAGATAAGGTGTCAAGATTTCTACTGAAGATTTCTTTAAGTAGGAAACAGACGCTTCGTGGGCGCGGAACTTATCACGACGGTGGATAACGTAAACTTTTTTCGCAATCGACTCAAGTGTTAAGGCCCAATCCACTGCAGAGTCCCCACCGCCTGTTATCGCGACTACTTTATCGCGGTACGTTTCTAATTCTTGTACATAATAATGTAAGTTACTGTCTTCATATTGTTCTGGGTAATCGAAGGTTAACTTTCGTGGTTCAAAAGACCCTAGCCCCGTTGTGACTAATATCGCTCTCGAATAGTGGGTACCTTCTAAGGTTTTCATTTCAAAAATATGGTCTTCAGTCTTTTGAATCTCTAATACACTTTCATCCAGACAAATCGTTGGCTGAAATGGTTCAAGCTGCTTCTCAAGCTGATCAATCAAATCAGCGCCCTTAATATAAGGAAAAGCCCCGATATCAAAAATATTTTTTTCAGGGTATATAATCTTCACTTGCCCACCCAAAACAGGCAAGGTTTCGATAATCTTTGTTTTTAACTCACGCATCCCTGCGTAAAAAGCGGAGAACATCCCAGTGGGGCCCCCGCCAATAATGGTTACATCAAATATTTCTTTTTGTGGCATTAAGATAACAACCTCCAGCGCTCTATCCGTTTATTAGCTATAGAATAAAGCAAAAATAATAAGAGATAAAACAATACCGTAGATGGCTCCGAAGAGAACTTCAACCGGTTTGTGGCCAAGAAAAACATTCGCGTGCACTTCATCGTGATCCAATTCTTCTTGCAATTCAGCATCACCCACGCGGAATAATCGGCCTAATAATTGAATATCTTGAATCATCTCATTAATAATAATACCATGTTCGCCACTTTGACGGCGTACACCCATCGAATCAAACATAACTAACACACCAAATGTTATGGCGATAGCAGTGAAAGGAGAAGCCCAACCTTGCGTAATCACAATAGCCGTGATCAGCGAAGTCACTCCAGACGAGTGCGAGCTTGGCATACCGCCAGATGAAAACATCAGTGCTAATGTCACTGGTCGCTTCAAAATAAAGGCTACTGGAATTTTAGTCACTTGCGTAATAAAAATAGAAGCCATAGCAGCTACTAGTGGATAATTTTGGAAAATAGTCATAACGTCATCTCTCTTTCATTTCGATTGCTATAATCTTACCACTTTATGCAGTATTTTGTCACATTTTAGAATGGAACCACGACGAAAAGTTCAGAATCAAGACCTAACCATGGTGAAATTAACCCCAAAAAGTAATTCCGATTTGAATTTGGTCAGAATTCATGTAAAATTAGATAAGAACTAAATAACGGAGGACAAAATAAATGGAACAATTTCCGCAAATTCACAACGAAGGTACAAAGGTAATAGAAGTTATGATGAACACAAATAAAGGATCACTGAAATTAGAGCTCTATCCAGAAATCGCTCCTAAGACAGTTGAAAACTTTATTGGTTTAGCAAAAGAAAACTACTACGATGGTGTTATTTTCCACCGTGTTATTTCAGACTTCATGATTCAAGGTGGAGACCCAACTGGAACCGGTATGGGTGGTAAGAGTATTTGGGGCGAGCAATTCGAAGATGAATTCTCACCAAGCTTATTCAACATTCGAGGTGCGCTATCAATGGCGAACGCAGGACCTGGAACAAATGGTAGTCAATTCTTTATCGTTACAGCACCAGAAGTTCCAGCAAACATGATGGAACAAATGGCTGGCGCAGGTTACCCGGAACCAGTTATTGAAGCATATGACAAACAAGGTGGAACGCCTTGGTTAGACCAACGCCATACAGTCTTTGGTCATATTGTAGAAGGAATGGATGTAGTGGATGAAATTAACAATACACCAACAAACCCTTCAGACAAACCATTAGAAGATGTTGTAATCGAGTCAATTGAAATACTTTAAACAAACCAAGAGCCTATAAAAGGCTCTTTTTTTTAACTAAAAATGCTCGATGGGTTTCATTTCACAACAATAACTGTCAGTGGAGACGTTTTCATTGCGGGTTTAAGACGAAAACTTTGTAGTATTATTTCAATTAATCTTTTTAAATGTTACAATATTGAAGAATAAGCATTCAATAAATTTTGAGTGTAGTCTCATACTCAAAAGAGGTGAAAGGATGGACTACAAAGATTATAAAATTGGTGATATCGTTACAGTCAAAGTAACGGGGGTTCAACCATATGGAGTCTTCGCATCCTTAGATGAAGAAACACAAGGGCTCATTCATATTTCCGAAGTGAAACATGGCTATGTGGATAAAGTTACTGATTTATTTGAAATTGGTGAAGAGATCGAAGTCATGATATTAGATATAGATGAATACGATGGACGCATGAGTCTATCATTAAGAAGTCTTCAAAAAACAAAATATCATCCATTTTCGAACCGAAAGAAGAACCCAAGATATGGGAGCCAGTCGGGGACTGGTTTCAAGACGCTTGAAAAGAAACTACCAGAATGGATGGAGCAAACACTAAAACAAACAGGAAGAAAGTAGTTTCTTTCTGTAAGTAGTAGTTGTGTAGAAAAGGAGAGCTACATAATGGAAAAACGACAGGCATATGTCGCTTATACAATTATCGTCGAAAGAGATGATGGTAAACCCATGTTTCTGATTGAAAATGAAGAAACAGCATTTGGATTTCCGGCAATAAAAGCTATAAAAGATCAAAGTGGTTTATCACAGATCATTGCTGAATTAAAGCAAACCTTAAAAAATTTAAACTTTGACCGATTAGAACTATCAGAGCTGACAAATTTAGTAATCGATGAACATCGTGTCCCTTTATTCGTGCTTAAATATCAATGTGGAGAATGTATGCCAGAAGATTTGCTATTAAAAGATTCGACTTTAGAATGGCAAGTTTCAGATAATATCTTCGATATCCTCTCTCAATATGATATTTCAGGCGTTCCATTATTCTAGTTAAGTAAACAAAAATTAAAAGGAGTGTTATAATATGACACATTTATCATTTGATTTTTCAAATGTAGTAGATAAATTCGTCCGTGAAGAGGAACTTGACCATATTCAATCACAAGTAACTTTAGCAGACAAAGAATTAAGAGAAGGAACTGGACCAGGTAACGACTTCCTAGGCTGGATTGATTTACCAGAAAATTACGATAAAGATGAATACGCACGTATTAAAGAATCAGCGAAAAAAATCCGTTCGAACTCTGAAGCGTTAATCGTAATCGGAATCGGTGGATCGTACTTAGGTGCTCGTGCAGCGATTGATTTCTTATCACACTCATTCGTTGACCAATTAGACGATGCAGATCGTGACGCTCCAAAAATTTACTATGCAGGTAACAACATCAGCTCAACATACTTAGCAGACTTAATCGATATCGTTAAAGATAAAGATTTCTCAATTAACGTTATCTCAAAATCAGGTACAACGACGGAGCCAGCTATTGCTTTCCGTCTATTTAAAGAATTATTAACTGAAAAATACGGAGAAGAAAACTTAAAAGACCGTATCTTCATTACAACTGACTCTGAAAAAGGTGCTCTAAAATCATTTGCAGATGCAGAAAACTACGAGACTTTCGTTATCCCAGATAACGTAGGGGGACGTTTCACTGTATTAACACCAGTTGGTTTATTACCAATCGCAGTAGCAGGTGGAGACATCGATGAATTAATGCGTGGAGCAGCGGATGCACGTAACGCATACTCAAACCCGAACATTAAAGAAAACAACGCATATGCTTATGCAGCACTTCGTAACGTTTTATACCGTAAAGGTAAAACAATCGAAATGTTAGTTAACTACGAACCACGTCTAACGTTCTTCAACGAATGGTGGAGACAGTTATTTGGAGAGTCTGAAGGAAAAGACCAACGCGGGATCTACCCAACAAGTGGTAACTTCTCAACAGACTTACACTCAGTTGGACAATACGTACAAGATGGACGTCGTGATATGTTAGAGACGGTTATTAACGTACAAACACCAACAAAATCAATTAACATCCCATCTCAAGAAGATGACCTAGATGGCTTAGGCTATATCCAAGGGAAAGATGTAGACTTCGTTAACCAAAAAGCATTCCAAGGAACACTATTGGCTCACGTTGATGGTGGCGTTCCAACAATGGTATTAAACTTACCAGATATGTCAGCTTATACTTTAGGTCACTTATTCTACTTCTTCGAAATCGCAGTAGGAGTGTCAGGATACATGAACGCAGTGAATCCGTTTGACCAACCTGGAGTAGAAGACTACAAGACAAACATGTTTGCTCTATTAGGTAAACCGGGATTTGAAGACTTAACAGAAGAATTAGAGAACCGTTTAAACAACTAATCTTGTTGAAATGAATTCCAGTATCTTCTATATAGAACACAAAAATAGCAGGCGAGAAATTAGAACCCTAATTTCTTGCCTGTTTTTGTATTCTCAGGGACGATTGATGAAATGAAAATACAAAGACAGCTCGACACCAAATACTTTAGCTGTTTAATTTAGTTTAATATGGCTCCACCGTCTTCGAAAAGGGAATATGAAGTCAGGGGCACAATCCAGCGACTTCGAAACTGGAATATGAAGTTAATGGTACAAGTTTTACTCCTAATAGATAAAAGAGGTGTACAAAAAGCAAAAAACTGATAAAAAAACTTAGTAAAATGAATCCTCTATATAGAGAGAACAAGATCAAACAGAAGGGGACAAAAATAGTTAAAAGTATTTTGTAATTATAAACGTTAGTGTATCAATACTTCTAAATTAATAGTGACAAAAAAGTAAAGAAGTTTATAAATAGTGTTGACATATATTAGACCCCATGGTAAGATATTCTTCGTTGCTTGATTGATGTAACGCACCAAACAAAAGCTAAAACTTTTCGTTAATGCGAGAAAGTTCCAAGTGTAAAAACAAGGACTTTTATGAAATATATCGAATAAGCAATGTTAAGAAAAAGTAAACAAATTGTAAAATAAAGGTTGACATCAAAATCAACCCATGATACAATAACTGAGCTGATTAAATAGCACTGAGTGCTAACAGCCAAACTTAATTTTCTTAATTGAGGTTAATAGATCTTTGAAAACTGAACAAAGTAATACAACCAAAATGTGCAGGGGTC